>CAZNFT010000015.1:0-36951 GCA_964572745.1 uncultured bacterium | reverse complement strand
ACTGTTCACTATTCACTGCTCACTATTTTACTGTTCACTTTCTTCGCATTGCTCCATACTTCATACTTCTTAGTTTTCAATTTGCTCCGGATCCATTTCATGCAAAAACCATCTTATCGAGTCTGTTAGTGCATTCCAGGAGGCTTCATCGATGTTTCTGGAAACGCCGACGGTATTAATACGTTTATTTCCATAGGCGGATTCGATCAAAACACGGACTTTTGCGCCCGTGGCTTCTTTTTCGTTGATGACACGAACCTTATAGTCAACTAAGCGTAAGAGCTTTATCTCGGGGTAAAAGGGTCGGAGAGCTTTTCGTAAGGCCTTATCTAAAGCATGAACAGGGCCGGCGCCTTCGGCTGCCGTATGCTCTTTTTTATTATTGACTATCAAGCGGACAATGGCTTCTGATCTGGGGTCTTTCTTGGTATCTTTTTCAACCAATACTCTAAAGCCTTCGAGCTTAAAGTAGGATTTCCACTCGCCGGTAACTTTCTTGATAAGAAGTTTTAAAGAATCTTCGGCACCTTCGTATTGAAAACCTTCATGTTCTTTTTGTTTTAGTGCAGTAATGATCTCAGGGATCTTGTCATCAAACCTGGAAATGTCCAAACCTAATTCGTCGGCCTTATAAAGTAAATTCGAGCGACCGGAAAGGTCCGATAAGATAACTTCTCGCTTATTACCAACTGTTTCGGGTTCAATATGTTCATAGGTGCTGGAATCTTTCATGACAGCCGATACATGTATGCCACCCTTATGTGCAAAGGCAGAAGCTCCAACAAAAGGCATATTATTAACAGGCGAAAGATTGGCCAGTTCCGAGATCAATTTTGATATGCGGGTGATCTGTAGAAGCTGATCATCGGGGATACAGGAGTAGTCCAGTTTTGCCTGCAGATTTGGGATGACCGAGCAAAGATTTGCATTTCCGCAACGCTCACCATAGCCATTAATTGTGCCCTGAACATGTGTACATCCGGCTTGGACGGCTGCGACTGAATTTGCCACCGCCATTTCGGAATCATTATGCAGATGTACGCCAATGGGTGTATTTAACTTAGATAAGACAATCTTCACAATATCAAGAAGTTCCAAAGTCTGAGTCCCGCCGTTTGTATCGCATAATACCAAACAATCAGCACCGGCTTTTTCTGCCGCAAGAAGTGTTTTTATAGCGTATTCGGGATTATCTTTATAGCCATCAAAGAAGTGTTCTGCATCGTAGAGAACTTCTTTTCCATGCTTTTTCATGAAGGCGATGGAATCTGAAATTAAAGCAATATTTTCATCCAGAGATATTTTTAGAGCCTTTTTTACATGCAGAGTCCAGGATTTACCAAAGATGGATACAACAGGAGTTTTCGCTCCTAAAAGTGCCTTTAAATTTGGGTCTTTTTCTGCAGAAAATTTTGCCCGCCTTGTTGAGCCAAAGGCGACAAGCTTAGCATGTTTAAAGTCAATGTTTTTTGCTTTTTCAAAGAAAAGTTGATCTTTGGGATTAGAACCCGGCCAACCACCTTCAATATAACTTATGCCTAAACTATCCAATTCATGCGCGATCCGCAGCTTATCTTCTAAAGAAAAAGATACCTCTGCGGCTTGTGTGCCATCACGGAGAAGGGTATCCAGAATGTGGATTGTGTTATTCATGTTTTTTTTCCAATATAGAGACTCAAAAATTGAGACCCTTCAGTTTTTTTACATCTTGCTCGAACAGTTTTCATATATCTTAATAGTGTCGACACCTTGTCGTAGATTCCGCTAAGCTGGAGCATCAGATTAGTACGAGAGTACGAAGCCAGGATTTTCACGATTCCAGATTCCTGATTCCCGATTTCTGATTCCCGATTTCTGGTCACTGGTCTCTGGCCACTGATTCCTGTTCACTATTTCTTCTTCATCCAAGTCATCATGCCACGAATCTCGGCACCAACTTTTTCGATGAGATGTTTTTCATCGTCTTTTTTGATCTTGGTGTAAACGGGACGACCTGTTGCGTTCTCATTGATCCATTCTTGGGCAAAAGTACCGTCCTGGATCTCGGCAAGGATCTCTTTCATTTCTTTGCGGGTGTCCTCAGTAATAATACGACGTCCACGGGTCAAATCGCCATATTCGGCTGTATCTGAAATTGATGAACGCATATTTGCAATACCGCCTTCAAATATAAGGTCGGTGATAAGTTTAACTTCGTGCAGACATTCAAAATAAGCCATTTCGGGTTTGTAACCGGCTTCTACGAGGGTATCAAAACCAGCGCGGATCAATTCCGTTAAACCACCGCAAAGAACTGATTGTTCGCCAAATAGGTCAGTTTCAGTTTCTTCTTTGAAAGAGCTTTCAATAATTCCTGAGCGGCCGGCACCAATACCGCAAGCCTGAGTAAGGGCCAGTTCTTTTGCATGTCCTGATGCATCTTGTTCAATCGCGATAAGGGCAGGAACACCGCCGCCTTCGACGAATTGACGACGAACCAAGTGGCCGGGACCCTTGGGAGCTACCATGTAAACATCAACACCTTTTGGCGGGACGATCTGTTTATAATGAATATTAAAGCCATGTGAAAAAACCAGAGCTTTGCCTTTGGTGATATTTTCTTCAATTTCAGCTTCATAGACTTTTTTTTGTAATTCATCGGGAAGCAGGATTTGAACGATATCAGCTTTTGCTGAAGCTTCTTTAGCTGATAGGGGAGCAAAGCCATGTTTAACAGCCAGTTTGTAGTTATCTGTGTCTTTTAACTCACCAATGATCACATCATAACCACTGTCACGCAAATTTTGTGCTTGTGCATGTCCCTGAGAACCATAACCAATAATAGCAATGGTTTTGCCCTTTAAAAGTTCGGGTTTTGCGTCTTTGTCGTAATACATTTCAATAGCCATTTCATTTACTCCTGTTTTTTATTATCGAGCTTATAATTCCAAGCCCTTATATATTCTGTTATTTCAATTTATCTTTTCTTGAATCGCTGAAGCGTTAAATCCTTGATTAGAGTACTTCTTTTCAACCCTCAACTATCAACATTCAACACTCAACATCTCATCAAACATCCCGCATGGCAAATTGCCCGCTTCTATCAAGTTCCTGAATACCAAAAGGATGCACGGATTCAAGAAAGCGCTGAATCTTACGCGGTGAACCTGTAATACTTAGCACAACATAGTTGGGAGCCAGATCAAGAACCTTTGCCCTGAACATAGCAACGATCTGGAGCAGTTCGGAACGATTCTTGGATGTAGAGACCTTTACCATGATAAATTCACGGACTATGTAATTCGTGTTATGAGAAATATCTGTGACTTTTAACACATCAATCAATTTATTCAATTGTTTTGATATCTGCTCTATCTTTTCTTCTGTTTCGGTTAATACCAAATGAACCGTATAAATCTCATCAGCTTCGCTGGGAGTTGCGATAATATTATCAATATTATAACCGCGCTGAGAAATTAATCCTGCAATTCGCGCTACAACACCAACTTTATTGAGTACTTTTAATCTGAGTGTATGTTTTGTTTTCATTTCTTCCCCTCCGCAGGATGAAGTAACATTTCGTCAATAGCTTTACCGCCCGGGACCATAGGATAAACATTTTCTTCTTTTCTTACAATACATTCCATAACAACAGGACCGGGATGGGCGAGTCCTTCTTTTATCATGGCTTCAAATTCTTCTTCGTTTTCGGCACGCAGACCTTTCACGCCGTTAGCTTCTGCAACTTTTACAAAATTAGGCAGATAGATATTAGGACATTCGGGATTAGGACCCTTACAATCCGGGGGACAATCGGGCCTTTGTTTTAGGCACACCTTTGAATAATTCTTGTTCCAAAAGAGTTCTTGCCATTGACGGACCATGCCGAGATATTGATTATTGATCACAAGCGCTTTTACCGGGATATTATTGATCGCACAGGTCGCTAATTCCTGAATATTCATCTGAAAACCACCATCTCCACAGACAGCAATAACCTGACGACCGGGATTAGCCAAAGAAGCGCCCATAGCGGCCGGCAATCCAAACCCCATAGTTCCCAAACCACCTGATGAAATAAAACAGCGGGGTGTTTTGTGCTGATAGTATAAGGCGGAGAACATTTGATGCTGACCAACATCGGTGGTAATGATCGCATCATTTTTTGTCAGCTCTGAAAGTCGCTCCAAAACATATTGAGGTGCCATTTCGTGATCTGAACCTTTTGTATAGGTCAGCGGTGTTTCGTCGCGCCAGCTTGTGACCATTTTGCACCAACCGTTAGCAGGCCGAGCTTTTACCAATTTATTCAATTCTTTTAAAACATTTTTAGCATCGCCAACAACCGGAAGATCCGTAGGAAAATTTTTGCCAATTTCAGCCGGATCTATATCTATATGTGCAACATGCTTAGCTTTTGGAGCAAATCGCGAAATATCGCCGGTCACACGATCATCAAAACGAGCGCCAACGGCAATTAAAAGATCACATTGCATAATGGCATGATTTGCGGCATAACGGCCATGCATTCCGGGCATACCTAAAAAGAGAGGATGATCCGCAGGAGAGGTTCCCAATCCCATTAAAGTTGTGACAAAAGGAATATTTAATTTTTCAGCAAGTGCGAGAAATTCCTTTTCGGCAGATGCAGAAATAATGCCGCCTCCGGTATAAAAAAGAGGTTTTTCGGCATGTAAAATAACATCAGCAAGTTTCTTGATCTGTTTTGGATTACCTTTAACAGTCGGTTTATAACCTGGAAGATCCGCTTTCTTGGGATATTCGTAGTCAGCAAGTACAGCATTGAAAACATCAACCGGAATATCAATGGATACGGGTCCGGGACGACCTGATCTTGCAATAAAAAAAGCTTCTTTCATTGCATGGGGAAGGTCCTGGACATTTTTGACAAGATAATTGTGTTTGGTAATAGTCCGAGTAATTCCGGACATATCTACTTCCTGGAAACCATCAGTTCCAATATAATTATTATGAACCTGACCCGAAATGACCACGATGGGAATGGAGTCGAGCTTAGCGGTTGCAATTCCTGTAATGGCATTGGTTGCACCGGGTCCGGATGTTACAATGGCTACGCCGACTTTATCAGTTGAACGAGCATAGCCATCTGCAGCGTGGACGGCAGCTTGTTCGTGACGATTTAAAATAACATTCAGTTCTTTTTCTTTAGCGAGAGCATCAAAGAGAGGAATAACAACACCACCCGGATATCCGAAAAGTGTATTGACTCCTTCTTTTTTCAAAGCGTCTATGACTATTTGAGAGCCGTTCATATTAAAATCCTATGTTGTGAGTTGAAGGTTGAAAGATGTCGATGGGGTCGATAAGTCGATAAGATTATTGTGCGTCTTCATCTTGAACCTTTTTCCTTTATTCTTTTATCTTTCTTCTAAGCTTTAAGCTCCTCTAAGCTCTAAGCTCCTCTAAGCTTTAAGCTCTTCCCAGAGCCTATTTAATGTTTGTGACTGCCCCTTTTGAAGCGCTTTGCGCCATCAGGGCGTAGCGGCCAAGTGCTCCGTAATCTATGCGTGGAGGATTGGGAGTCCAATTTTCCTTGCGTCTTGCAATTTCTTGCTCGGAAAGTTTGACCTCTAGAATACCTTCAGGAATATTGATGGAAATAATATCGCCATCTTTTAATATTCCTATGCTTCCTCCTGCTGCTGCTTCGGGTGCAATATGTCCAATGCAAGCTCCACGGGTTCCGCCAGAAAAACGGCCATCCGTAATAAGCGCCACGGATTCACCCAAACCTTGTCCCATAATATAGGAAGTGGGTGAGAGCATTTCCTGCATGCCCGGTCCGCCTTTGGGACCTTCATAGCGAATAACGACAACATCTCCTGATTTAACTTTTCCTTCAAGAATACCGTCGCAGGCGTCTTCCTGAGATTCGAAAATGACAGCCGGCCCTTCGAAAACGAGCATATTCTTGGAAACGCCAGCAGTTTTAACCACTGATCCATCCAAAGCAAGATTGCCCTTTAGCACGCTTAATCCACCACTTTTAGAATAAGCTTTGTCTAAAGTGTGGATGACAGCTTCATCTTTAATAGAGGCTGCTTGGAGATTTTCGCCCAGAGTTTTGCCGCTAACGGTCTTACAATGTGTTTGTAATAATCCGGGGATTTTGTTTATTTCATTTAATATAGCAGAAATTCCACCTGCGGCATCTACATCTTCCATATGGTAGGCCGATGAAGGTGAAACCTTGCAAATATTGGGAGTTTTTTTTGAAATTTCGTCCATTCGGCTCATATCATAGTCGATCTTTGCCTCAGAACAGAGAGCCAATGCATGCAGAACCGTATTGGTCGAACCGCCCATGGCCATATCCAGTGCCATCGCGTTATCAATAGCATCTTTCGTAACAATATCCTTGATCTTGAGATTTTCATCCACCATCTCAAGAATACGTTTTGCGGCTGTTTTAAACAATTCTTTGCGTTTGGGGTCTATAGCAAGAATGCTTCCGTTGCCGGGAAGTGCAATTCCGATGGCTTCGCAAAGACAATTCATAGAGTTGGCAGTGAACATACCGGAGCAAGACCCCCAGCTCGGGCAAGAACATTGCTCTATTTCAGTCAATTTTTCTTCAGTAATTTTACCTTCGCTGTAAGCACCAACACCTTCGAAAACAGTAATAAGATCCGATGCGGAACCATCTTTCATTTTTCCGGCCTTCATAGGACCGCCGGACACAAAGATAGTCGGTATATTAACACGCAAAGCCCCCATCAGCATACCGGGAACGATCTTATCGCAGTTGGGTATGCACACCATGCCATCGAATTGATGTGCTCTTATCATGGTTTCTACAGAGTCCGCAATAATTTCACGAGACAGCAGAGAATAGCGCATGCCATTGTGCCCCATAGCAATTCCATCGCAAACAGCAATAGAATTAAAGACAAAGGGGACACCACCGGCTTTAATGATCTCTTCTTTTACGAATGCAGCTGTTTTATCGAGATTTACATGACCCGGCACAATATCGGTATGCGAGGATACCACTGCAATAAAAGGCTTATGCATATCTTCAGGCTTAACACCACAGGCATGCAATAGAGACCTGTGGGGGGCTCTTTCAAATCCGGATTTTATATTATCGCTTCTCATCTATCTTTATTCTCCATGAGCGTAGTAGGGTCACTGCGCATATATGTTATACTAATTTAAGATTCTTGATTCCATATTCTTGATTTTTAATATGGAATCAGGAATTTTGAATCTGGAATCAAACTTTTTCAACTAACAAAAATCGTCCATTTAAAAAAAATCCTCCTTCGCTGCGTGCAAAAGGAGGTTAATTTTTCTGTATTTTTAATCTGCCTATTGCACGTTTACTCGTCCAAGAAGAATAATAATGTTAACCACGATGTTAAGATTAAACTTTTGCATAGGTCCTTCACGTCAAATATTAGGGAATATTACAGTATTTACATTCAAATAACAAGCGTTTTTGAGAAAAAAATTGATAAAAATAAAGAAAACAGCAAGAATAGTTATGAAATATGAGTGATGAGTGTAGCTGCCAGCTGCTTTACCCTTTCGAAGCTCTGAAAGAGCGAAGTCGAGGTGCCGGAGGTCAAGCGAAGTCTGCTGCCTAGTCAAAGAAAACTATTAACAAAAAATGATGACTGCGTAGATTGGAGTGTGAAAGCACTTGCGTTGTCACTTGGTGGTTGTATAAAGGACTTAAACCGTGGAAGTGTTGAATTGTTGACTCGATCCTTCTGGGCATATTTATAATTTGATAGTACTAACTTATGCAAAGCATTTTTTAAATGAGTGATTTTTTTTCATAGAAGTGGTCGTCTCAGCTCAGACGCTTTTAGCTTAAAATTCGGAAGGGTTAAATATATTATGTAAACTTCCTTGGGTCAACCTTGGGTCAACCTTGGGTCAAACAATAGAGCTCAGATCCTAATCTAATATTGCATTCTTGTGCAAAAAAACTTACTACGCGCCCTCGCTGTCCAGCCTGTTTAATAGTTGAAATAAATAACTTATGCAAAGGGTTATATGAGTAAAAAAATATTAATCTAAATAAATAATGAGATGATCTTAGGTTAGACAATATTTATTTAGGATAGATGTGATGTAATTAAGGTTCCTACTAAAATTTGTATTCTTAAATAGTATTTTCCGGTTAATTTCTAGTGGATGGCATAAAGGTTTGACTCCCATATTTGTACAGGTGAAAAAATATCATGACTTTGATATAATGATTTTTTACTATTAAACAAAATGTATGAAATGGGGGTGTAAAATGAAAATGAAAAACCAAAAGTTAGGTATTTTAAGGGATATTTTTTTTCTATTAGTTTTAATTTCATTATTCTCTTGCAAATCTTCTAAAGACCCACAAACCATTCAAAATTATAGTATTTCTACTGATGGATATGTTAATGTTTCAATACAATCAGTTAAGTTAGGAAAGCCGGTAATAATTAATAATGTTCAAACTTTCAAAATACCTTTAACTGCAATGAAATATAATAAAGAAACTCAAACAGGGCTTATAACAAAAATCTCTTGTACAGATACGATTAGTGTACTTATAGCAATTGGTGTACATGTTTTAAAACTGGAAGATGGATATGCATTTGTTAATGTTCGTGAACAAAGTCGAAAAAACAATGATATACTCCAAAAAGGTGATTTAATAATTAACAATATCCTGCTTACACTTGAAAAGCTTAATGACTTATATCATGAAGAGTTGAAAAAAATGTTTAGATTGGGAGTAGAAGATCATGTCACGAAATAAAATCCCACCTTTTTCATCGACGTAGTATTTGTTATAGGGTGAACTTTTATTATAAGGTCATATAATTGATTTTCGCATCAAAAGACTCTCAACCAAGTTTGGGGCGCCTTGCTCTTTTCAAAAAAAAGGCGGACATACAGGTCCGCCCAGTTGATTTTAGGGTGTTTATTTGTTTTGATTTGGATTCTTTGTCTTAGAATCGATGCTAATAGAGCTCGAACTTGAGGTTTTTCCATCACTGACTGTTACAGTAATCGTGTCCACACGTCCGGCTTGGGTATAATCGGGGGTGAAGGTAATAGTGAAATCACCGTTAACGCTTGCGGTATCAATTCCAGCTCCAAAACCGCTTGCGCTCCATCTTAAGGGGTCATTGTCCAGATCAGTGGCAGTGATAGTCAATGAGAGCGTATTGCCTTCTTCAATGCTTTGATCGGCAATAGGATCAATAACAGGGGCGTGATTGATGTCAGTAGCGATCTCATAACTGTAGTTTGCACCATTATTGGTTTCGTATTCCAAAGTCAAAATATCAGGATCATTCCTGAATTCATCGGATGTATCCCAATCCAGGGTTGATGTAAAAACGTAATAACTCAGTGTATCGCTTATATCTGAATTAATAGTCGCAGTATATTGAGTGCCGGAACCACTTGCTTTTACTGCCTTGGAAGAAGTCCAATTATTCTCTGTATAGCGGACATATAGATTTTCTTCGGCCAGTAAAGTCTGCGATGTCGTCATCGTGACTGTTACACTGGTATTTTCTCTCGCAGTTTGACTATGATCATCGCTTACCGAGCTAATCGTAGTAATTACATCACTACTTAAAGCCATTATTCCAACAGGAAGACTCTGATTGAGATAATTATCCGGATTTTTTACAGACATATGTACATAGCTTGGACTGGGAGATTGCCATGAAGTATTTTGACCATTGTGGAAAAAATTAACTATGCTGTTATATTCAATAGCATTTCCGGTACCCCAATTATAATTAGGAGTCCAATTGGCATCAGCAATTTTAAATTCATGATTATCTGGAACCTCTAATGTCACACCATAATATTCATTTCCGCCTAAACCACTTTTAAGTCTTAGTTCTCCGTCAGCCGTTCCCCATGAATTATGTGTTCCGCGTACGTAGTAAGTTTCGCCGAAGGCAGGTAGGGAAAAGAGTGACACAATAAGGAGCAATAATAATATTTTTTTCATCATAGCCTCCTTATTTCACCAAGAGTATTTTATGGACATGTCGATACGTGGGTGTCATCATTTGCACAATGTAAATACCCGAGGCAAAGCCCGACATATCAAGGAATTTACTGTAATAACCGGCATCGCAGTGACCTGACCATATGTCACGCACTTTTTTACCATTCAAGTCAAAAACATTTAAACTCAGCTTGGTATCTTCTGCGATATCAAAGTTAATGTGTGTGCCCGGATTAAAAGGATTGGGGTAGGGAGCATGCAAAGCAAAACTCTCTGGAATATCTTCGATGGCAGACTTCTTGATAAAATGTATTAAAGGTGCTGTATAAGTAACACCATCCCATTTTCCGCCACTATCATTGTTCTTGTTATAAGCTCCGTAAACATAGTGACTATCGGGAAGAGCAAATCGCGAGAGAAGATAAAATAATCCGCTTCCCGGGATCTCTTCTACAGGCAAAGTGATAGCATATATTTCACCATGATCATCTTCGGAGAGATAAGTTGCCGGAAACCACAACCAGCCATTTTCATAAGGAGAACGATTGCTTATGTTAATTCCCAATTCAGCACTTAAGAGAGGAGAGGGGCCTGCTTTATCCGTAACGCCGGCATCTCTTACGAGCGATTTAAGCGTCACAGGAGCATTATCGGCCACAATACTGTCTTGCACATCTATTAGGGCACAATGATCTATGGGATTATCATGTACCACAATACTAAGGCTAATAACATCAGTTGCCGCCCAAAGAACAAGCGTAAAAAGGACGAGATAGAGAAAAGATTTAAATTTATTTAAGGTCATTCAACACCAAATTATCGATTTGAATTATTATTTGTTTTTATAACTAAACTTTGTGATTGGGCAACGCCATCGTCAACTGTGATCACAATATTTTCATAGACACCGGCTTGAGTATAGTCCGGAGTCCAGACAAGTTTAGCACTACCATCTCCATTGTCAGTAAATACTGAACCTGTGGGTATGCCACTTGCCGACCATGTTAACTCAGAAGGGCTGTTATCAACATCTGTTGCGCTAAAATCAATAATAATTTCATTGCCCTCTATGACAGTTTGAGGATCAACAGCAGCGATTACCGGTGCATCGTTAACAGGATTGACCGTTAATTTGAATGATGTGATATCTTCGCCACCATGACCATCGGAAACTTTAAGAGTTATGTTCGCTGGGACTACAGTAAAATAGTCTTGAGCAGGAACAATGTAAAGCGTATCATTTGAAATTGTGAGTGAGATATTGTCAGCCTGATCGTTTGATATGATGGAATAACTCAGGGTATCGTTATCGGCATCTGTAGCTATAAGTGCAATAGATTTTTCAGTATCTTCATCCATAACCTGGTCTGCTATTTGAGTGAATATAGGAGCTGCATTGCTTGGTTCAACTGTTAAAACAGCTAAATCGGTAAGACTGGTATTAACATCAGTATATAAACCATAAGTAGAGTTATCAGGGTCACCTGTAAATACAAAACGAGAGGCTACATAATAGGTGCCAACTGGCAAGGATGAAGCTATTTCGGCATAATATTCATCATTATTTCCTGTGCCTGTTGCATCAGCGTTATAGGTCGCAAGTACCCAGGTCCAGCTTGCATCTGAAAGGTCGGCATTTGCATTGGTATTGTAACCAATCCAGCCAATTATATCAGTGAATTGACCTGCAGGATCTGTTTTACCTGCTTCATAAACCTGTGCATAAAAAGTGCATTCACCACCTTGAGAAATCGTTGCTTCTCCCGGGTGTTGAATATTTGCAAAGTCAGGCAGGTTTTGTTCCACAGTGATCGTAAAAGTGACTTGATCTGTTTCCGCCATGGCGAAGGAGAACAATGTCAATAAAACGACAATAAATAAAGCTGACATTCTTTTTTTCATAGTATCCCTTTACATAGTTAGTTAAAGCCTATGTATTTTGAGAAATTATGAGGCATAAAACAAGCAAAATTTTATAGCAAAAAACTGTATGTATAAAGAAAGGGACAGCCAAAGCCATCCCAATTTATTAGTAAGTCCAATTATTATTTAAACACCTACAATACGTTCCTTATATTTCGCCAGAGCTTCATCTAAGCGTTCTGTAGCTCCTTCTTTGCCTGCATTATGCGATGGATGGATGTAGAGTTTAACGCCTCTCTCAGCAAGAATTTCGGCAACTGTAGTAATGGTCATCCAAACGGTGGTTATAAACGCCATGGTTGAAACCGGACCTATTTTATCGATATGACCTTTAAGTTCAACTGAAGCATCTTCGATGGGAGCACAAGAATCAACTACAATATCTGCAATATCAAAGATCGTTTTACCGCAAGAATGGCGTGTTTCTTTGCCTTTTGCTGCTTCGGCTGAACCGTAAGCGATCACTTTCATGCCTTTTTCTTTGGCACGAAGGGCTATATCGATATTGACATTATTAATACCGGAATGAGAAAAGATCCACATACAATCGTCAGTCGAGAAATTATAACCTTTCATAATTTGGTCGCCGTAACCCTCAACTCGTTCCAGAAAAACAAACTGATGAACGCCCATATCTCCAACAATATGAGTAAAAAATGTCAGAGGCAATTCACACATGGGATGAAATCCGACAAATCCCCCAATGCGGGGATACATTTCTTCTATAGGTAAGGTTGCATGCCCACAACCAAAAGTATGCACCCAACGTTTTTTTTCTATGGTATCAGCCATTACGACTGCTGCTTTCATGATATTTTCTTTTTGAGTTTCCTGAATATCATTCATCACCTTGTTAACATTTGTTAGCCATTCCATTGCTAATTTCATTTTCACTTCCTTTAATTTAATGGTTTTTTAATATTTTGTTTATAGGCCCAATTCGCCAAGAAAAACATTAGGGCAGTTGAGGCGATAAGTAATGTTGTTATATGTTGGATACCCCAGGTTCTTGAAATAAAGCCAACAAAATAATTTAAGAGAGTATTCCCAAGAAGTGCAATGACCAGCGCAAAGGAAAATGCAATGCCCGATAGGTCTGCGTAGCGTTCTCCAACATAACCCAAGATAACCGGAAAACCCGATGCAAAGCCCATACCCAAGAAGAAGTATGAGACCCAGACCATCCAGATACTGACCGAAAATTGCAGTCCCAGCACTGAAAGAGCAATCAGGATGCAGGATAAAGCAAATACTTTAATAGCTTTCATTTTACTGAGTACAAATGAAAGAATAAGACGGGCTACCGTCATTCCTATAATGATCATAGTCAGTGATAAAAGCGCTTTATTATCGGCAAAACCGTGTACATCCTTTAAATAGGTGGTTGTCCAATTATTTGATATACCTTCAATGGCACTCTGAAAGAAAAGAACAAAAGAGAAAAGGATGAGGACCTTATCTTTGAACATAGAGAATACTTTTTTAATGGGAATTCCCTGTTCTTGCTTGGGGGGAGGAAAAGAAGTTAAAGTAAAAAAGAGCAGAGGCAAAACAAGAAATATTCCCGTTCCCAGGATCACGG
This sequence comes from uncultured bacterium, assembly GCA_964572745.1. GTDB lineage: Bacteria > Fidelibacterota > Fidelibacteria > Fidelibacterales > Fidelibacteraceae > M50B103. The sequence goes on along the minus strand of CAZNFT010000015.1, from coordinate 23,458 downwards.
ATTGATAAGAATAATATTTTGTGAATACTCCCGTAATAAGAGGAAAGGAGAGTGCTCCTATGCCGTAAAAGACGCCAAGTAAACTTAATTTTGCACTTTTGTTTTGGGCGCTAACATCAGCAGCTAAAGCATTTGTGGATCCATTTAAAAATCCTCCACTTATACCAATAATAAAGAAAGCAAGCTGTATTAGTCTAAAGGACTCGGCTTTAACGATTAAGAACAAAGTGGCAATAATAAATAGAGTTGAAATGATGAGAAGTAATTTATAACCGAAACGATCGACAATAGGTCCAAAAAAGAGCGAACCGATCAAAATACCGAAAGGCAGGAGAGAGGCAAGGCTTCCTGCTTCAATGAGGTTAAGATTGAATTTTCCAACAAGAAAGGTGTTGATAGTTCCCAGGGATAGCATGGCTATACCAAAAATGAACATACCAAAACAAGCAGCTAAAAAAGGGAGATTGTTTTTTTTCATCTTTTTATCCTTATGTATTTAACATGGCTAAACGACCAGCGCCTATAAGTCCCGCTCTTTTATCCAAAGCAGAAACTTCAAGCTTTACCTGGTTTATACTAATGGGCTGAGCCCAATTTTTGGCTTCTTCCATAATACGGGGAAGAAATTGAGCCCCCGGGCCGAATACTCCACCACCGAAAATGATCTTTTCGGGATTAAAAAGCGAAACATAGTTAGCGACGGCCATGCCCCATAATTCTATGCAAATATCAAAGGTCTTTATCGCTGCTATGTCATCGTGTTGATAGGCTTCAAAAACATCTTCGGAGCGGAGGCTTTCAGGATTTAATTTTCCTTTGTAGTCGTGCAGACTTGCAATGACTTCTTTGGCAGTTCTTGCTATGCCATCACCGGAAGCAAAGTATTCAAAATTACCGCAGCTATCGAATTTTTTATCATAAGGTCGCTGCAAAGCCAGCCAGCCGGTTGCACCTGCAATATCGCCGTGACCTCTTAATATCTTGCCATCTATCAAAATACCGGCTCCTATACCTGTGCCCACGGCTACAAAAATTGCGTTTTGGGCTCCTTTTGCATTTCCAAGCCAGGTTTCTCCCAAGATATAGCAGGCACGGTCGCTATCTATAGAAATGCGTATATCCTTATTAATGGTCTTTTTTAGATCGCTCATTAAAGGATAATTATCCCATCCCGGGATATTTGGTGCCCATACATTTCCATTTTCATGATAGACAATTCCAGGAATGCATATACCAATGGAAAGGACATCTAAATGACGCTTTTCTGCCGAATCTATCATGGTAAGGATAAGCTTTAACATAAGATCGGAAACTTCTTTTCCGGAGGCATTCTTCAGTAATAGTTTATCTTCAATTATCATATGTCCCTGAGAGTCAAATACTGCAGATGATAATTTGGTTCCCCCGCAATCGACTCCAATATAACATTTGCTGTCCACACGCAACTCCTTGAACATTAAGTTCTTAGATTGTCTTTATTCATGTTTAATAATTTGATTTTTTTCTATGTCGCTCAACCCTTTTAAGGAAGAACTATTAAAGTTTATACTATTTTTTTATAGAAGTCAAGATTTAAAATCAGACCTTATAAATTGAAATATAAGCGTATAGAGAAGCAGGTGTTGGAGATAAAATTAAATAAATGAGTAGGCGGAAAATTCCCAATTAAAACTAAAGCTGTAATTCCTCAGCAGTGATAAGAGCAAGCCTTCCGGCTCCTAGCAGTCCGGCCTGATTGCCTAATTTTGATAAAACTAAACTGGCATCTTGCATGGATATGGGTTGTGCCCATTTTGCGGCCTCTGCATATATTCTTTGTTTAAATTGTGTTGCAGGTCCAAATACCGAGCCGCCTAAAATGACCTTATTGGGATTAAAGATGGAAATAAGGTTTGCAATGGATACTCCCCAGTACTTGACAGCGGTATCTAAAACCTTAACTGCAATGGGGTCTTCATATTTATAGGCATTAAAAACATCTTGTACATTAAGATCTTCTTTGACTAATAAACTATCGTAGTCTTTACATTCTAATGCCATTTTATAAGCTCTTAAGGCAATACCTTTTCCTGATGCATAATATTCTAAATGACCACATCTGCCATAAGATTCCTTGTAATCGTTTTCGCAGCTTAGCCATCCTATTGCGCCTGCAATATTATTGGCTCCACGCAAAATTCTGCCATCTATCATAATACCCGCACAAATACCGGAAGAAACTGAAAAATAAATTGAGTTTTTACAAGCTTTTGCCGCGCCTTTCCAATGTTCACCTAATATTTGACAACAGCGATCCGACATGATCTTTACAGGTATTGTATATTTTTTTAGGTCTTCAAGAAGTGGATAATTGCGCCAACCCGGAATATTGGGTGCCCAAACAACTCCACTTTCCTCGTAATAAATACCGGGTACAGAAATACCAATTGCTTTTACAGAAAGATCTCGTTTCTCGGCTTTTTTAATAAAATCATCGATTTGTTGAGATAAAAAATGTCCTACCTGAGTTGCTCTTAAATCGCCCAGCGGTCGTTTTTTACTTTCAATTAAGTCACCGTTTCCTTTAAAAATTGCAGTCACAATTTTATTTGTGCTTAGATCAATGGCGATCACAGTCATAGAAATCCCTTAATTAATATTTCGACAGATAAACATAAGCAAATTCGGGATAAAAGCAAAAAGAATAGGGTGAAAGATTGGGTTTATACCGCTTTTTTGTCTTATTTATAGCACCTTTAATTCATAATTAACTCGCTAACTTCCTTAATTTAAAGGACTCATGATTTTTATATTGACAATTTAAATTTTATGCTTTATGTTTTAATGTTTCCGGCAACGGTTACAACCAAATTAAATTAACTAAATAGATTACAACACTGAAATACAGGTTTTCCTGTATGCCAAATGCAATTTTGAAGGAGATTTATGATGTGTAAACGATCAAAAATCCTTTTAATGCTTGCTCTGACATTGACCTTACCCTTCCATTTAATGGCTAGCGGTGGGAAGATATCTGGCTTAGTAACAGACAAAGCCACCGGAGAAGCCTTGGTTGCTGCAAATATTATGATCACCGAAAGATGGGATGATAATACTGCGGTAGAATTGGATCAAATTAGGGGAAGTTTTTCAGATGAGAATGGATATTTTGTTCTCTTGAATATTTCGCCCGGGAGCTATACACTTAAAGTCAGCATGATGGGTTATACAGACTTTAATATGGAAAAAGTCCATGTTAATATGGGGCGAAGCATTCAATTAGAGTTCCCTATGACGCAAGAAGCTCTTTCTTTAGAAGCAGTGACAGTAACTGCCGAAAGGGAAATAATTAAGGCCGATCTGGCTTCATCTCAGGAGATCATTGGAAAAGACCGACTAGAAGATGCACCATTATTACGAATGGATGAATTTATTTCCAATATGAAAGGCGTTGAACTTGTGGCCGGTAATGACGGCTCGGGTTTAAGTATTCGTGGTGGCGATGTTTCCGAAACGGATATCCAGGTCGATGGTGTTTCATCTCGAGATGCACGTTCGGGAAACTCCTACCTTTCGATCAACTCATCATCAGTTGAAGAATTGCAAGTCCTTACGGGTGGTTTTGAAGCCAAACATGGCGGTATTCAGTCCGGATTGGTCAATGTTGTCACGAAGGAAGGTTCGAGAGAAAAATACGATTTTTCCGGAAGAGTAAATTTTACACCCGCAGGTCAGCAACGCTTTTTTGGAGACAATCCTTGGAGTGAAGATGGATTGATCTATCGTATATTTGCCGATACAAGTGAAAACGGATTTGCCTATGTAGGAGCAGGTGCAGATACAGCCGGAATTATACCGCTTGAATTCCAAGGCTTTAAAGGTTGGGATGCAAAACGCGAAGGAAGACAAAATTACAAGAATATTGGTTTAGATCGTGAGATCCCGACGGCTGAACAAAAGCGACAGATGTGGATAGTCCAGCATCCTAAATACGAAGTTGCTCAGCGTCCTGACATTTTTATTGAGGGAACTTTAACAGGACCTGTACCCCTTACAAAAAAATCTACATTTATGTTGGCAGGAAAGCTTGAACGCACTGAACTTGCTTTTCCATTGGGCCCGCGCGACAGTTATATGGACTACAATACTCATTTAAAAATAACAACGCGACCGGATGACAAAACAAAGCTTTCTATCTCCGGAATGTATGCTCATGTAGCAACAAATACATCAAGCAGGCCCAGTTCAGCGGGCGGAGGATTGGCAGATACAGATGTTACGACACGTTTTGGATTTTTGAGCAACTCTCAACAAGCCGTATATCAGCAGGCATCTATTTTGTCTAATTGGGCACAGATGTACAATAAGAGCTTTATCCAAACAGTTGATCAATCATGGTTCATGGGTGGTTTAAAGCTAAATAGAGCTTTAAGTCCAAGGTCTTATTTTTCACTTGAAGCTCAGTTTAACTATCAGGAAAGTGATATTCTGCCTATGTCCGCTGATCCCAGTGATACAAATGCTAACTGGGTTAATATCGATACCTCTTTAAGCATTATTAATTATCCTAGCATAGGAACACCTAATGGATCGACCAATTATGGTAAAGATATCAATGATCTTTTTTACATTTTTGGTGGATTACAGGCAGTGGATTCTTCTTATACAGTTTCTACTTCTGTAAAAGGTAATTATACTGCTCAGTTAGGTCAGAATCATGAGTTCGAGACTGGATTTAACTTAAATTATACACATTCTTTTGTTTATTGTGGGACTTGGTATCAATCGGAACAGCTATATACTCCGGATACATGGCAGTATTACAAAGCAAATCCCATAGAAGCCGGTATCTATGTCCAGGACAAACTGGAATTTCAGGGCATGGTGGCCACCATTGGATTGCGTGGCGATTATTTTAACCCTCAAAAGAATATTTTTGTTCTGGAGCATCCCATTGATCAGGCATATCCTGATCTTTATAACCTGGTCTATCAATATCTCCCCGGTAGCTGGGGGTCATTTGAACGCTGGGAAGTCTTTAGAGAAATGCTGGAAGAACCCGAAAGCTGGCCACTTGAAAAATACCGCGGCGAATTTAAAGTATCTCCCCGATTAGGTGTTTCCTTTCCTGTGACTGAAAATTCAAAGATGTATTTTAACTATGGACATTTCTATCAACGCCCCAACTATTCATATCTATATAACTTGACTTTAAGTGATGTAAATGTCATTTTGCCTACCCCCGAATTGCCAATGGCAAAAACAGTCTCTTACGAATTCGGTTACGAACAGGCATTCTTGAAAGACTATCTTGCCAACATTGTTATTTATTATAAAGATATGGCAAATATTCCCTTATCACGAACCTACATCAATTATTGGGAAGAATATGAGGGACTCAAATATTCGCCCGATGGATATTCCGATATCCGTGGAGTAGAGCTCAGACTGGAAAAAAGTGCCGGTCGATTTTTTACCATGTGGTGCAATTTTGACTATATGTTAAAAAGCTGGGGACAATCCGGTGTAGCATATATTTATGAAAACAGGGTCACAGCTTTAGACGAAGAGAGATCTGCAAATATTTCTACTATTCAACCTTTGCCACGGGCTAACATTGCACTTTCATTTCATACACCTATGAGCTACGGTCCGGCAATGAAGGGGATATATCCCTTAGGAGGTTGGCGTATCAATTTCAATACAAAATGGGTTGATGGGGGCAAAGCGACTATAAAAGTCGATCCGCTCACAGGACTCCGTGATGAAGCTGAAATTGTTGATTTTACCAATACAGACATTAAAGCCGGCAAACGTATCAAGATCTTCGATAATTACATGGATATTGGTATAACCGTAACTAACCTTTTCAATCAAAAACGATTAAATATTGGCGGTATGAACACAATACAATATACCAATTATAAAAATTCTCTCCGTTTCCCCTTTGAAGAAGGTGAGGAGCAGGGAGATGATAAATGGGGTGAATGGAATAAAGAGCATATTGAACTTGGATGGTTTCAAACGCCCATTTTCCTAAATCCCCGAAGAGTGATCATCTCTTTATCAATGGATATTTAAGGAGAATATTATGAATAAACTTAAAAAAATAGTGATAGTATGCTTATTGCTTACATTCGTATTTGCATTCGCGCAGCGCAATTATAATGGCTCGCCAATGTTCATGAATGTTAACGCCATTGACTTTACACTTAAAAAATCCAATGGTGAGGGACAGTTTAGCAATCAATATAGTTGGAGACTCACTCCCACAGGCAATAGTGCGCAGGCAGAAGAATGGTATTATCCGGCAGATCGCTGGCATTCTCAGATGCTATATCAGGTATTTAACCCTATCTGTTTTAACGATAGTGGTTTTGTCAATCAAAAAGGACAACATCAGATCATACCATCTAAATGTATTAACAATGGTAAAAACGATTATTCGCACGAAATAAGACGCTACAGGCCGCCAAATGTCATCGTTGATGGCGTACCGCAAAACCAGGCTTACACCTGGGAAGTAGATCCGGAGCTTAAAGCAGACATGGTCGCCGAATGGGAAGATATCTATGTTTCCTATGGTATGCGGGCAAATGTAAAAATGTATGCCTTTTCTAACTCAAATCACGATAATTACTTTATTTACCAAGCCAGCATGAAATTTACCGGTGAAACTAAAAGAGCCATAGAAATGCCGGATACATCGGACTTCTTCCCGGAACAGGATGTCACGATGTATTGGCCTATTGAGTTTTCTTTTGGACCTACGAAAGCCGGTGAATATTATAGCAAGGGGTATTTTGGTTATGAAGGTGAAGATGATCTTGATTCTTGGTTTGCTGATAAAACAACATTGGACGGTGGATCAAGAGATTCTCTGAAAGTCGCCTACTACTGGGATTACAAATCGAATACTTCCTATGATAACGGTTCTACTGACGATACCGGTGATCCGGATAAGGTAAGCGGGTATTTACATTCCCCCCAAATCCCGGGATACACTTTATTGCATTCGGCAAAGAATAGTTTTGCTGCTTTAGATGATGATATTGAGCAACCTTATGCAATACCTCATGCGGATATAGCAAACGATCTTTGGGGTAGAAGCGATGTTGGCATCAGAGATACATATATCGGTGATGACGACAGAGGGCGTTTCCCTCTCGACCCTGTTACAGAAGGATGGATGGCCGAGAATGGAACGCAAAAGGGACCGATGCGCTTTATTACAGTTGGTCCATATGATATGACTCTCGACTACGAGAAAGAACCTGATTCGCTTTGTGTTGTTTATGCTATAGGAGTTGGGAGTATTTCTCACGAAATCGCCGATTCTGTGGGTGCCGGCTGGCTGGAAGGTACAATCAGCGATAGCAGTAAGAATGCTGTGATTATGCAGGGAAGAGATTCCTTGTTCCAAACCATGGACAGAGCCAATTGGGTCTGGCACAGAGATCTGAATATTCCCGATCCACCGCCACCACCAGATCTGGAAGTAACTTCAGATGCAGATAGAATTATTGTTGAGTGGTCATATCCCGATGATAACTATTTTTTGGACCCTGATACAAAAGTCGATGATTTTTATTCCTGGCGGGTATATCGAAAAAAAGGTGCTTCAACAGTAGGTGATCCCGGTGATGGATATAGCAATGTTACCTGGGAAATGATCTATGAAACCACTGATAAAAATGAAACTGTTTATATGGATACTTCGGTTACACGAGGTGAGCCCTATTACTATGCAGTAACAGCTATGGATGATGGTTCACAAAATACTGATGGTCTTATCCCCGGTCAAAAGCTTGAAAGTTCTCGCTATGCAAATCGCTCTAAGATCGCAGCTAATTCATTCAAAGCCGGACTTTCTAGCTCAGAACAAGTCAGAGTGGTACCGAATCCGGCGACATTAAATGCCGGAGCTATGAGTTTTTCCGGTTCCGAAAATCAGCTCCTCTTTGCACGCCTGCCCTATAAATGTCGTTTAATGATCTTTACCGAAACCGGTGATCTTGTTGATGACTTTGAACACATTGGTACAGACCAAGAAATATGGTTCCAAAAAACGGATAACAATCAATACGTTGCGAGCGGTATTTACATCTTGTATGTTAGTGAAGCAGAGGACGCAGAAGGCAATGCTTTGACCGATCAATACGAAAAATTTGTAATAATACGATAAGGAAATGAGGTCTATAATGAAAAAAATTATAAATCATATAGTATGCCTGACGATCTGCATATTGCTACCGATTTCACTTATCGCAGTAGAAAAGAAAGCTCAGGTAGGATTCAGATTTCTCGAAAACCCCATTTCTGCAGAAGCCATTGCACAAGGCGGAATGGGTGTGGTAGGAATTGAAAATGCTAATACTGTCTTTTGGAATCCCTCGGGTTTAGGATGGATAGATGGAAAAAACGATGCCAGCGCATCCTACACTAGAGGCATTGCAGATATTAACTACGGTTCTATTGCGAGCGCTTTTACTCTGGGAAATGCCGGAATAATGGCAGTGGATCTGACATATATGGATTATGGGATCTTTAATGGAACAATACGCGCCAATAATGATGATGGATTTGAGGAAACCGGGACATTTACGCCCAGCGCCTATGCTCTTGGCCTGAGTTTTGCAAAACGTGTTTCCGATAGATTTTCTTATGGTGTTAGAGCCAAGTTGGCCTATCAGGATCTGGGCAGTGTGACGGTTGGGATTGAAGGAAATGATGTCAGTGATTCTCTCCTTGTGACAGAGCTTGTAGAAAATCATCATGCAGAGCCTGCTATTGATATTGGTGCAAGCTACGATTTTGGTGAATCCGGAATTCGTTTTGGAGCTGTTATTCAAAATGTATCACGCGAAGTAAAATATGTACGAGAATCATTCCCTTTGCCTTTTGCCGTATCTTTTGCGCTTCAAGCGGATCTCTTAAAACTTTTAGGCAAAGACAATAATCAACACCAATTGGATCTGGGTATAGAGAGTACTCACCCAAGAGATTATAAAGAAAAGCTTAAATTCGGCTTTGAATATAAATATTTGGGAGCTTTCATTATCCGTGGTGGTTACAGACTTAACTACGATCAGAGAGGTCTAACATTTGGGATAGGTTTGAAGCAAAAAATCCAGAATATGAACTTAAGAATAGATTATTCTTATGAAGATCATGGTATTTTTAATGCAGTAAATACTTTTACCGTAGGAACCTCTTTTTAATGTTAAAGATTATTAAAAATTGTCGCTTATTCAATTCACCTCATGAATTTGTCCATATAGTTTTAGAGGATGATAAAATCAAAGACATAACTCCCTTCTTGCCTAAAGAGGGGAGTTTACTTCTAGATGCAAAAGGTGATATTGTTGCTCCCGGCCTTATTGATATCCACATACATGGAGCGGGAGGCGCTAATCCCGCTCACGCAGCACCCGATAGTATGGATATCATGTCCGAAAGTCTATGCAAAATGGGTACCACCTCTTTTTTGCCGACGGCTTTCTACGAAAAAGGAGGTGCTAACACACATCTTAGTTTTATTGCGAATCACCATTCTACAGAAAACCAGGCAGATAATTTAGGTCTGCATCTTGAAGGACCCTTTATAAATCCTCTCAAGAAAGGTGGTATTCCCATTGAATGCACGGCAAAAGTGAGCAAAGCGACACTTAAGCACCTATTGGCAGTAACAAAAAACAGACTAAAAATGCTGACTATTGCCCCCGAATTACCTGGAATAGAACATATTATACATGTGGCCAAAGAGCAGGGTTTTATATCTTCTTTGGGGCATACGGATACGGCATCTATAGACGCTCAAAAGGGAATAGAGAAGGGGATTAGCTGTATTACGCACTTACATAATGCCATGCGTAAATATAATAGAGATAAAGACCATCCTTTAGAAGCTATTCTTAATTCGGATTGTTTTGCTCAGATTATTCCCGATGGCAAACATCTCAAAGCAGAAGAAATAAAATATTTCTATGAGCACTTTACTGCCCATAGATTAATATGTATAACTGATGGAATTGATGCCATGGGTTTGCCTGATGGAGAATATAATTTTGCCGGTAAAAAATATCGCTCCGAAAAGGGACTTGCTTTCTATTCCGATGGCTCCGGTATGATAGGAACAACTTTATCCTTATTTAATATTATGTTGAAATTCAAGGACTTTTCCGATTCTTCTCTTGAAGAAGCTATCTGTACAGCCACCGAGAATCCAGCCCGCTGTTTAAAAATTGATGATCATAAGGGTTTTATAAAAGCGGGATATGATGCCGATCTTATCATTATAAATAAAGATGAAAAACTTAAGCATGTTATTAAAGCTGCTAAACTTGTTTTTTAAATTTCTTTAAAAATCCTCTGGAATTGCTTAGATTTCAGCTAATAAAAAAGGTAATATATTAGCTATGAAAAAGATCTCTATCATAATTTTAATAATTCTAATTGCTCTTCCTCTTTTGGCATTTACAGATTATCAGTCAAATTTTTCACTGGTGGACTACCGCTCCGATTGGTCACTTTCTTGGGAAAATTATTTTAAAAAAGATCAAAAGATCGGGTTAGCACTCGGTGGTGGTTCTGTTTTAGGGGCTGCTCATATTGGTGTACTCCGGGCTTTGGAAGAACTGGATATAGAAATTGATTTAATCGCAGGAACAAGTATTGGTGCTTTAATTGCAGGACTCTACGCCAATGGCGTAAGCTGGCAAGAAATTGAAACAATGACTGAAGACCTCAGGTGGTTTGATCTTTCTGCTCCAACTTTATCGAGATTAGGACTATTATCAAATCGAAGAATGGGTGATTTGATCAGAGAAAAGATTGGTAATGTAAATCTTGAAGATTCTAAGATACCCGTCGCCATGATAGCAGCAGATATTGAGAGTTTAAAAAAAGTTATCCTTACAAAAGGGGAAGTAGCCAAAGCTTCAATGGCAAGTACCTGTGTTCCTGGTATATTTTCTCCAGTTGAAATCGATAATAGACTCTTAGTAGATGGTGGCGTGGTAGAAAGTGTCCCGGTTTCACCGCTTCTTGATATGGGCGCTGAAATTATTATTGCAGTTAACCTTAACAGCGAAAATAAGAGCGAAAAACCGAAAAGTTTAATTCAAGTATTATTAAGAACATTTTCTTTATCCTCAAATGTAGCAACAAAATTCCAGCTCTCAGATGTTGATATCCTGATCGCTCCCGATCTTTCAGAATTCAATGTTGTAGATATTGATCAATCACCTGATTTAATCCAAAAAGGCTATGAGGAAGCCATTAAAGTCCTTAAAGAATATTTTCGATAAGAAGTCTTGCTGAGAGCTTGAGCCGCAGGTAAAGGCTGAGGTAGAGAAGGGCGGGAGGTAAGATGGTAAGAAGGTCATCAGGATGATTTTTTTTCTTGGCAGAGGATGAGACGCAATGCATTGCGTCTGTACAATAGAGATATTTTAATACATTAGATCTTGTCGCAAAACTATTTTGTCATCTTGTCAGGAAGATAAAACATTTCTATCGCCTTGGGCATAACCGTAATCTCAAGCGGTGTTACACCAAAGATCTCACCTTCGGGATTGGCAACTTTAACCGGATTCGTTGTGATCTTGAAATGCTTACCCTTATACACTTTTACATAGGGATTATCTATATGCTTGCCGGTATATAATGTCGGCAAGGCCTTTATAATGGTTCCTTTTGGGGCATCGAGCAGGACAACAGCTTCAATTTCTCCATCATCCAAAACAGAATCGGGGGAGATCATCATATTGCCGCCAAAGATGCGGGTATTCGAAAAATTAGTGAAAGCTCCCATATATTCGTGCGTTACGCCATCAACCTCAAGGATAGTATGGTGGGCTTTATAACGGATAATTTCAAGAAGTGCTGATGATGTATATGAGAATTTACCTAAAATTTTCTTGTGCTTATTACCTGTAATACACACATCGCTGGGGAGACCAATGCCCAGAGCGTTAATTGAGTAATAATCTTCGCCCTCTGTATTAAATTTCATAATATCAATGGCCTTGGTACTACCATTCAATATTGCAAACAATCCGTCTTTCCACTTATGCATATTTAAGTCTTGAGAAAAGGAATTTCCGGTACCAACCGGAATGACAGCAAAATATGGTTTTTTATCAGATTTTTCGTTTTTGAATAATCCATTAAGCACTTCGTACATTGTTCCATCACCGCCGACAGAAACGAGGATATCGGTATTTGTAAGATCTAAATGGCGAACAATTTTAATTGCATGTTCATGATATTCTGTTTTGTGTACATTAAGATTATATCCTTTATCTTCAAGGCTTTTAATAATAACAGGTGCCAGATTTTTACCTCGTCCGCCACCGGAATTAGGATTATAGATCAGTTCAATTTTCATATATTTCCTTTTTTTACCACAAATAATAAGCATTTTTTTTCTTGATGCCAAAATATCAATATATTTATTGGGACTTGATATGAACTAAAAAAGTATGTATTATTATTATGAATTTAGATCAAGAAAACATTAAGAAAGGTATAGAATGAAAAAGACTATTTTTGTATTGTTTCTGGTATCTGCATTGATCCTTGGATCTTGCTCAAGCATGCGCGTAGTACACAACAAACATCGTGATAAATTACAAAGAAAAGCAAATCGTTATAGAACTTTTGGCGCTGTGGCCGAAATTGGTGAAGGAATGAGTCAAAGAGAAGATATTGCCCGCGATAAAGCTCGTACAGATGCTTATATCAAGATCGGCCAAGCTATTCAGTCAAGAATTGATGGCGTTCAATCACTTTATATCAAAGAAGTCGGTGATCAGAATAAATCAGAGATCGAAGATGTTTTTGAAAAGACCTCAAAAGTTGTGACCAATACAACTATCCAGGGTATTTTCGCCGTCGATGAAACCATTCTTATTAATAAAGAAGGCGTTTATCACGCATATATGTTATATGCAATAAGTCCACGATCCATCAATACCAAGCTGATGAAAGAACTGCGTACTTTACAACCTGATATCTATGAACGCTTTGTAGTTTCAAAGACCTATGGTGATCTAGAAGAAGAAGCGAGTTTATACGAACGTGAAATATTGCAATAAGCAGCAGTAATCAGAACTTAGAGCTTAAAAAAGTCAATTTTGTATAGTGTAATTTTTGGATCTGCAAGGCGTTATGATAAAAAATTCCTAGAATATTTTAATAATTTCTATGCCGCCGTATCCAAAATAAAAACCTAATTTATAATCGCCAAAAACTTTAATTACATCTCACAGACAAGATTACAAGTTGTAATTTCGCTGTCTTGTGATTATATTTTCCGCATGAAGAACAACATTAGAAATTTTAGTATTATAGCTCATATTGATCATGGTAAATCTACCTTGGCTGATCGACTTCTGGAAGTGACAGGCACATTGCAGAAATTCCAGATGAAAGAGCAGATCTTAGATGACATGGATCTCGAAAGAGAACGTGGTATCACAATTAAATCACATCCTATTCGTTTGCAGTATAAAGCCAAAGACGGTAATATTTATATCTTAAATCTTATTGATACTCCTGGACATGTGGACTTTTCCTATGAGGTATCTCGATCTCTTGCAGCTTGTGAAGGTGCCTTATTGTTGGTTGATGCCTCTCAGGGTGTAGAAGCACAGACGGTTTCTAACACTTTTTTGGCACTGGAAAACGATCTTGAAATAATTCCTGTTATTAATAAGGTCGATCTTCCCGGAGCTCAGGTTGAATCCGCCATTGAACAGATCATTGATCTTATAGGCTGTGATGAAAAAGATATTATAAAAACCTCTGCCAAGACCGGTATTGGCATTGAAGAGCTTCTGGAAGCAATTATTGAGCGTATCCCGGCTCCAAAGAGAGATAAAGAAGCTCCTGTTAAGGCACTTATTTTTGATAGCGTTTTTGATTCCTATCGGGGCGCTATACCTTATATTAGAGTTATAGATGGTGAACTTAAACCAGGCCAAAAACTGCGTTCTTTTGCTACCAAGAATGAATATGAGATCACGGAAGTTGGACATTTCTTGCTAAAACGAGAAAAATGTAAATCCCTTTCAGCCGGTGATGTCGGTTACATTGTCGCTCAGATCAAAAATATCAAGGATATTCGTGTTGGTGATACCATAACAACAACAAATAATCCCGCCCAAGAAGCCCTTGCCGGTTACAAAGAAATGAAATCTATGGTTTATTCCGGTATATATCCTGCACGAAATGAGGACTACGAAGAATTAAGACAGGCTTTGGAAAAATTACAACTTAACGATGCTTCATTGCATTTTGAGCCTGAAACATCGGATGCACTTGGCTTTGGGTTTAGGTGTGGATTTCTTGGTATGCTACATTTAGAGATCATTCAGGAGCGTTTAGAGCGTGAATTTGACCAGGATATTGTATCGACCGTACCCAATGTGGAGTATCACGTATTCTTGAGAAATGGAGAAGAAATACGGGTTGATACGCCAGCAAAAATGCCCGATGGCGATATTGAACGCATCGAAGAACCTTATGTTAAGGCTGAAATTATTACGCCTCCGGAATATATCGGTGCTTTGATGAAAATGACTCAGGAAAAACGTGCTATTTATAAAAATACACATTATCTGGATCCCACTAAAGTTCAACTCATGTACGAGATCCCTTTAGCTGAAACAGTATTTGATTTTTACGATAAACTAAAAACAGTCAGTCGGGGATACGCTTCTTTTGATTATGAATATATTGGTTACAGGCCGGGAGATCTCGTTAAATTAGATGTATTGATCATGGGTGAATCCGTTGACGCATTGTCGGTAATCACAAACCGTGCAGATGCGCCTTATGTTGGTCGCGAATTAGTGGTAAAATTGCGTAGCTTAATACCTCGCCACCAATTTGAAGTCCCGATCCAGGCAGCGGTGGGTTCCAAAGTTCTTGCAAGAGAAAATGTAAAAGCACTTCGCAAAAATGTTACAGCTAAATGTTATGGGGGAGATATCTCTCGAAAGCGTAAACTTTTAGAAGCACAAAAAAAAGGTAAAAAGCGCATGAAGCAGGTTGGTGCGGTTGAAGTCCCCCAAGAAGCTTTTATGGCCGTTTTACAAATTGAAAAAAAGGGTAACTAATGAAATCAAAACGTATTTATGTATTTTTATTGATCGCTATTGTATTGTTGATCCTTGTATTAACTCAAGGCAGATCCACTAATTTTAATGAAAAATATACATTGGTCGAGGGAGATTCATCAAGTCCGGTTATGGAATATAAATTTTCAGCTAAGCAAGTTAAAGGACTGAAAGACAGTTCATTAACAATGTTCACTGAACCGACTATTTATGCCGAAAGCAAATTTGAGACTCTAAAAAACAACTACAAAGCTGTCCTTGATCTCTATCATAGATTTCCAGATGCAGTTTCATTGAGTTATTATTATGTAGAAGATACAGAAGTCCTTTTTAAGAACAATAAATATATCTCGCTGAGATTCACTTCCTATGCCTTTACCGGGGGTGCTCATGGTAAGACTGAGATTGAACATTGGATAGTAGATAGAAATAGTGGGGAAGTGCTGGACTTTAACGATGTTTTTGTCAAAGACAGTGATAAAGAACTTAAATCTCTCAACGACAAATATTTACAGGATGTCTTTCAAGATCAGGATATCAAAGATATTCTCTTTACTGAGGATTATGAGGTATCCAGAGACATATATTTAACTCGCAAGGGTATAGTTTTTCAATATGATCAATACGAGATAGCAGCATATTCTCATGGATCTATTGAAGTTTTAGTGCCTTACAATGACTTATCGCCTTATTTAAAGATAAAGCCATAAATCTTGAGAGCTGATTTTGCAATCTAATTGCGAAATTCTTAATTTCTTTTTAAATAATCCCGGACTCATCAAAATTTTTGGAATGAGGGTTAATGATAAAAAAATATCATGAAAGCCGGGAGTTAATGTATTTTTTCTGCGACATAAGCGGACCGCTACAGCTCTAAATAAAAATATGAATCGAGCGCTTAAAAGGGGAGAGCTGCGTAATAAAGCACTATCCATACTTGTCTTAAGATCTATCATAATATCCTGTTAAAAGCCTAAATCATGTCTGGAAAACCCAAGCTTAAAAATAACATTCAATCTAATGGGCGTGCATATACTATTGATTATCTGTTGTTTAAGCCTCTGACTTAGAAGTATATATTAATTTGAAGTAACTATTTTCAACTCCTAATAATGCATGATCATCTTTAAAAAGCTGCTAAACCTCCAGGCTTAAAGGCTGAATTTAAAAGATTTATGCTAAATTAACTGGTCCAGGAGCATAAATAGCTGAAATAGGTGTTTTAAAGTCCTTTTAAAGCATTTTTCCTGATCATAACAGAGTAAATTCTCAAAATATCAGCCCTCAATCTTTCATAAGATATTATGTAAACCTCTTGATGTGTTAAAAGTTAATTAAGAACTCTGAAAAATTCAGCTAAGAAAAACTATGCTGAACTAAAAGCTTTAAGATAATAGCTGATAAGACAATTTTATATCAATTTAGGATCTAATAGGATACAAGAGTGAAAAAGATGAGAGTATTTCATCAATTTAAACGAGATCGTCGCTTAGAAGCAAAATTTAGAAGCTAGAAGCAAGAAGTCAGAATAATTCAGAATTTAGAAGCCAGAAGGCCGAATATAGCTCGCAAAAAGGAATAAAATTGATCGCAGCTTATAAAATACATTTTAACATACCTCTATATCACTCTCATTAGCAACCTCTTAGAATAAAAACTGATTTTATCCACATCCTAAAGACTGCCCATAATATATATTATGTAAACTTGTGGATATGTGGAGTAAGTTTGAGCTTGTTAAGTGGATAAGTATGGCTTTCTGTGTAATACTCTCTTTATCTATGGTATTCTGTGTAAATATAAATTATCGGGCCTTAGAAGAGAAATCCAGAAGCCGGAATAATGCTTGGTTTTTTTAAATCAACCCTCCTCCCCTGTTTTTTTACTCTGTAGTGCTAAGCAAGAATTAAATTGAATACAGTAGAATCATAAACAGTCTATAAGGAATTACTGCTAATGCTGGAGCTTCTATGTAAAAAGATGTGTTTAATTTGCTATACGTTTATGAGATCGTCGCTTAGAAGCAAAATTTAGAAGTAAGAAGCCAGAATGGATGTCACACAAGATAAAAATTACAGCTAAGCCATGTAGAATGATTTTACTTTTTGACAAAATATTTTTTAAATTAATTTTTATGTAGTCAATTCAGTCTTTCCAGTAATCTTCTAAAGACTTCTTTGGACCCGCTTTATATGCCGGACCTTTCGTTGTGCTGAGTAAAAGATATTAATGCTTTATACATTACTTCAACCACGCACAAGATATTATTTAACTACAAGCTTGCTTAATATAGTAGCAAAATGCTTTCCAAAAACAAAGAGCCCTAAGGGGGTTCAATATCTAGCAGTGATCGCTAAGCAGAAATCATTTAGCTCTGAAATACAGTAAGTTGTAGAAAATGTATTCAAGTAATCAGAGCTCTATCCTGGCTTTAGTGAAGTCTGGAGTCTTACCATTTACAATAAAAAAAAGACGCGATCTCTCGCGTCTTAAAAATGTATTTTATATTATTATCTACTTTACAACAAGTGTTACAATACGCTTAGGGACAATAATGGTCTTAATAATTGTCTTTCCTTCAGTGTATTGAGGCAGTCTGTCGTGAGACATCAAAGCTTCTTTAATATCGTCCTGCGTGGCTTCAGCGGAGATTTCAAGCTTAAAGCGGATCTTACCGTTGATCTGAACCGGATATTCTATCATGTCTTCAACTACCATCTCTGCATCGTATTCAGGCCATGTTTCATAAAGAAGTACCGACTTTTGTCCTAACTTTTCCCAGAGTTCTTCAGCAATATGTGGTGCAAAAGTAGATAGGACCTTTACAAAACCAATCATCATTCCCCGGTTAAATTTATCTGTCTTATAACATTCGTTAATAAAGACCATCATTTGTGATATGGCGGTATTAAAACGGGTGCGTTCTAAATGTTCACCGACTGTCTTAACTGTCTTATGATAAATCTTTTCAAAACTTTCATCTGACCGATCATCAGTGATTTTTTCATTTAATGAGCCGTCGTCATTAACATAAATTCGCCATACTCTGTTCAAAAAGCGATACATTCCGGCTAAACCTTCTGTAGACCAAGGCTTTGCGCGTTCTATTGGCCCCATGAACATCTCGTATAATCTCAAAGAATCAGCACCGTATTCTTCAATAACATCGTCCGGATTGACAACATTACCACGCGATTTACTCATTTTTTCGCCATCTGTACCAAGGATAAGTCCCTGATTGATAAGCTTTTTAAAAGGTTCATCGTGACTGACTACACCTATATCGTAGAGTACCTTGTGCCAAAAACGAGCATATAAAAGGTGAAGCACCGCATGTTCTGCACCACCGATATAAAAATCAACTTGACCCCAGTATTTTTCAGCTTCGGGATCTACCAGTGCGTCTTCGTAATCAGGACTCATATAGCGTAGATAATACCAGTTAGAACCTGCCCATTGTGGCATGGTATGGGTTTCACGATAGCAGGTTTTACCATTTTCGTCTTTAAATTCAACCCATTCACGGATATTTGCCAAAGGACTTTTTCCGGCACCTGCCGGTTCATATTTTTCTATTTCAGGTAATAAAAGTGGTAATTCGTTTTCTTTCAGACCGTGCACTACCCCATCTTCATCTTTGTATAAAGGAATAGGTTCACCCCAATAACGCTGACGAGAAAATAACCAGTCGCGTAATTTATAATTCACGGTGGCTTTACCGCATTTGTTCTCTTCAAGCCATTTATTCATCGTTGAGATAGCATTTTCTTTATTCATGCCATCCAAAAATCCGGAATTCACATGTAAGCCATCTTCAACGTAAGCTTCTTTACTTATATCGCCACCGGCAAGAACTTCAATAATATCCAGACCGAATTCTTTGGCAAAATCCCAGTCACGCTGATCATGCCCGGGCACTGCCATAATAGCACCTGTACCATAGGATATCAGGACATAATCTGCCACCCAGATAGGAATATTCTTGCCATTCACGGGATTAACTGCATAAGCTCCGGTAAATACACCGGTTTTTTCTTTACTGAGCTCAGTTCTATCCAGATCGCTTTTTAAAGTTGCTTGTTCACGATAATCTGCCACCTTGGCTTTATTTTCTTTATCTGTGATCTTGTCAACTAAAGGATGTTCGGGAGCCAAAACCATGTAGGTGGCACCAAATAAAGTGTCGGGGCGAGTTGTATAGACTTCTATCTCTGCATTTTCGTGTCCATCGACCTTAAAAAGCACTTCCGCGCCTTCTGAGCGACCGATCCAATTGCGTTGCATCTCTTTAACGGACTCGGGCCAATCAAGGTCGTCTAGGCCCTCTAACAATCTATCGGCATAAGCGGTGATCTTCAGCATCCACTGCTTAAGCATGACGCGTTTTACAGGATGATCTCCGCGTTCTGAGCGACCATTTACAACTTCTTCGTTAGCTAAGACCGATTTTAGTCCTTCACACCACCAAACAGGTGTTTCCGCCTCGTAAACCAAGCCTTTCTTGAACAATTGCAAGAATATCCACTGAGTCCAGCGATAGTATTCGGGGTCAGTTGTATTGACAACACGGTCCCAATCGTATGAAAAACCGAACATTTTAAGCTGTCTGGTAAAATTTTCCACATTTTTTGCTGTTGTAACTGCAGGGTGAGTTCCTGTTTTGAGTGCATAAGTTTCAGCAGGTAGTCCAAAAGCATCAAAACCAATGGGATGAAGCACATTAAAGCCCTTCATGCGTTTATATCTTGCAAGAATATCACTGGCCGTATAGCCCTCAGGATGACCAACATGTAAGCCGTTTGCTGAAGGATAAGGAAACATATCAAGAATATAATATTTAGGCTTTGAATGATCTTCTTTTGTTGCGAAAATTTTGTTGTCATCCCAGAATTTTTGCCATTTTGGCTCAATTTCAGGAAAGGGATAGGCATTACTTTTTAGGGCTTCGGTCATACTAACTCCATTGTCATATTTATCCCGCTAAAATAAATAATAACTTGTCTATTTACAAGTCTAAAGCACAAATCCCTCTTCTTTAGCTTATATCCTTCAATTAGGTCTGAAAACAAGGTTTTTTAGTCCTAAGATCATTAATTTTTTTAGGCAAGAATGCTTAAGCGCATGAAGAAGTAGATCTTGATATTATCACGACTTTTATCTTCTAATCTCCCGGCTTTTATATTAAATTCTCAAAAATACTATAAGGAGTCATCATGACCAGACGCTTTCAATTTTCAATTTTCTTTCTAATCCTGCTTTTAGCGCTTAGTTCTTGCTCAAAACCGGTCATTTCTTACCATGAAACAAGTAAAATGATAGATCCACATGTAAAGTGGACTCAACTTTTGACCGACGACTTTTACGATACCAGCGCTTCCATCAATATTCTTGATATAGATATGAAAAACTTTGAAGGCGAAATTGAACTTGCCTGGTATCCCAGTGAACTGATCATAACGTCCGAAATTGCGGAGGAATATGGTGCTTTTGCAGCGGTGAATGGCTCCTATTTCGATATGAAAGTCGGTGGCGCCTGGGTGTTCTTACAAGCTGACGGTAAGCAAGTTTCAGGAAACAAATCTAGGGCTCCTTTCTCTTATAATGCCGCTTATGCCCTTGATACTGCCGGTGTGATATCCATTATTAAACGCCCTGGAGATCATTGGGAGTATTTGTCTGGATATAAGCATGTTATGGCTGCCGGTCCCATAATGATATACGATAATGAAGTCTGCGAAATCGACTCTGTAAAATTCAATTTAGTTCGCCATCCCAGAACCGCAGTTGGCATAACTGATGATGATCATCTGATCTTAGTAACAGTCGATGGCAGGCAACAACAAGCTCCCGGAATGAATATTCCTGATCTATGTCGCCTTATGCAAGAACTCAACTGTTCCTACGCTCTCAATCTCGATGGCGGCGGTTCAACGACCATGTATATCGAAGGCGAAGATCATTTGGGTGTTGTAAATTATCCCACAGATAATCGAAAATTCGACCATGCGGGACAGCGTCCCGTATCCAATGCCATTGTTCTGATAAAATGAGATTTACATAGCTCAATTATAGAATTTTAGCATTAGCTCTAAATAGGGAAAAAATCATGTATATTCATAAGAATTCATCATTCAATCGTTTCAGATCAATTTTAATATCTACTTCACTCCTATTTTTACTCCTGATACTTTCTTCCTGTTCATCCAGAGAACTGCTCTCTTATTATCACCGGGAAAAGATTGATGAACACATTGTTTGGAAAGTTATTAAATCGCCCGATCTGAACAAAGCTCCTGCTTCCATCAATATTCTTGCTATAAATTTGAATGAATTCGAGGGTGAAATCGTATTGGCATGGTATAAAGATGAATTGCTTGTAACGTCGGAGATATTAGATCAACATCAAGGATTGGCAGCTATGAACGCTTCATTTTTTGATCTGGCTAAAACAGGTGGATCCGTTTTATTTCTTCAGGAAGACGGAAAGCTGATCCAAGAGACTCATGATAGAATAGAATTCATTAACGAAGGCGCTTATGCTCTTGATACCAATGGAGTTGTCAGCATCCTTAAAAGAGATGGCGAGTGGAGCTACTCCCCTGCTTTCGATGATATAATTGTTTCCGGCCCACTGATGATCTATGATGGAGAACTTTGTGAGCTTGACTCAGTTAAGTTCAATTTAAGTCGTCACCCCAGAACTGCCATAGGCATCACAGATGATTATCATTTTATCATGTTAACAGCTGATGGTCGCCATGCCGAAGCAGCCGGGATGACAATGTGGGAATTACAGGAATACATGGCAAAACTCGGCTGTAAAAATGCACTTAACTTTGATGGTGGCGGCTCAACCACCATGGTCATTAAGGGCAAAACACCCAACAATGTCGTAAATTATCCCTCAGATAATAAAAAATACGATCACGAAGGTGAACGAAAAGTTTCAAATGCGATAGTGGTGAAACGTTAAACGTAAGACGTGAGACGAAAAGCACTTTTATCTTTTGTTTTTTTACTTTTGTCTTTCGAGCAAAACAAGTTGTCATCCCGGAAAAATAGCTATTGGCTGTTTTATCCGGGATCTCATTTATATGACGATAAATATTTTGAAATGATTTTGGAAAAATAAATAATATCGGATTAAGAGAAACTAGTAAAACTCTATCTATCTGGGGTTTACTTGTGCGCCGAAGCTTTAGCGTAGGTGTAAAGCTTCAAAGAAACATTTTAACCACAAAAATAAACAAGCTCACAGTTAATTATTCCTGCTCATGTAAAGACGCGATGAATCGCGTCTCACAAGTTCTCATCTGATTAAACATCATGATATAAACAAAATTAAGGCGTCATCATCTGCGTCATCGTGCCTGTGCCGACGGATGTCTGTGAACTTACCTGTCATCCAAAGCTTAGCACAGAAGGAAAAGCGTAAAGATTTTTAGACCCATCAGGGTGAAATATTTGTAGAATAATGGAATTGTATCAAGATAATCGCTGTAGGTGCTATACTTTTTATTTAATCCCGGCTCCTGCCACCCAATAGTCCCAAGCGTATCGCCCAGTATAATACTTGCAAAATTGCTGTCAGTGCTGCTGCTACATAGGTCAGTCCGGCGGCTGTTAGCACGCGACTTACAGCGGCTTCTTCTTCGCTGGTATGGACTATTCCGGTTTCTTTTAATAGAAGTTTAGCGCGCGCTGAGGCATTGAATTCTACAGGGACGGTAACAATTGAAAATACTGCAGCCATGGAAAAAAGAACTAAACCGGCAATACCAATTGAGTATCCGGCTGAAGGTCCACTCGCTTGAACTGCCCCTTGCATGAGCATGCTGATAATGATCAATATTATTCCAAATCTAGATCCAAATGATGCGATAGGTACTAAAGTACTTCGCAGCTTTAAGGGTCCATATCCTTTAGCGTGTTGAATAGCATGCCCAACCTCATGCGCTGCCACTCCAACTGAAGAGGCGGTTTTTCCATCATAAACATCAGGACTTAGGGCAAGAGTTTTATTCATAGGATTATAGTGATCACTTAAAAAGCCTTTTGATCTTACAATTTTAACATCTCTTATCCCAGTGACATTTAGTATCCTCTGTGCAGCTTGTGCTCCGGTCATAGAATTAGTTAATCGAATCTTGTTGCCGGCTGAAAAGGCTGATTTAACCTTTATAGATGCAAGTCCTGTTATGATCATTGTTACTAAAAAAATCATCCAGTATAGGGGGTCGAAAAACATATTTTACTCCATTTCTTTTTTGCTAATATAAGCTTAATGGACAAGCTAGTCAAAGGATTATGAAGCAAATGTTAGCGAGCAAAAAGCATCAAAAGGTCTTAAAAAA
>CAZNFT010000014.1:23142-41317 GCA_964572745.1 uncultured bacterium | reverse complement strand
ATCAACCATATTTTTGTAAATGCCCCGCCCCAGATTGTCGTACGGTTTTTGGCTGGTTTTTATTATTTTTTGTTTAAATTTTATGGAATATTTTGGCTCAAGAAACATTCCTCCAATAAGTCAAGCGCTGGCTGCTTTTTTTGCAACCCAAAACCGAGAGCTTTATGAGTAACTATGTCCATGCCTCGATTTGTTGATCACAAAGCTAATGCTTCTAATCTCACACTGCTTAATTCTTCGTTCTTAAATTCGTAATAGCTCCTTCCACAGCATAAATCTTACTCCTTTGTTTATGCCAAAATATGCAAAAATTTAACCTATGTCTTGACACACAGTCTTCGACTTTTTATTTTTTAGTTCCGAAGGCGTGTGAGCTTTAAGCTCCCTTGTCGAATTGATATTTTTACTAACCTTAGACTAATAAATTGTGTATATTTAATATTGTTCTGCAAAATGTGGAATTATAAATAAAAAAGGAAAATATATGAAACGTTTGATGTCAATGATGCTTGTACTTGCTTTAGCTCTATCATTTGCTGTGGCAGGTGAAACTAATGTCCGTAGCATTCCCTCACGTGAAGATATGCAGGAGGAATACCTCTGGAATTTAGCGGATATCTATCCCTCTGTTGAAGCTTGGGAAAAAGATTTTTCCTTCATCGAAAGCAATCTTGAAAAATTACAAGAATACAAAGGAAAACTTGGAAAATCAGCTAATAATCTTGAAGCATGTTTGAAAGCATCCGTAGAATTAGAAATAATTCTTGAAGATCTCTATGTGTATGCTTTCTTGTTGAAAGACCAAGATACAAGTGATCCGGAAGCGCAGGCTCTTTCTAACAGAGTTGCTTCTTTGAACCAGAAATTTGGTCAGGCAAATTCTTTTTTATGGCCGGAAATTCAGGAAATACCAACCAGAAAGTTGCATAGATTTATGCGCACTTCAGACTATTTGAAAACATACGAACAAGTTTTTGCTAATATGCTTCGTACAAAAGAATATATGCTCAGCGAAAGAGAAGAAGAGCTTTTGTCTATGGCCGGCAATATGGGAAGAGAATTCTCATCTATTCGCGAAGCTCTGACTACAGCAGATATGGTTTTTCCAAAAGTGAAATCCGATGACGGAACTATGATTGAGCTATCTTATGGTCGATATCGTCAATTGCTCATGTCGGAAGATCCCGAAGTCCGCTATGGCGCTTTCAAAGGTATGTATGGCTCTTTTGATAAGATCAAGAATACATCGGCTGCAGCTTATCGCGGTTCTATAAAAAAAGATATGTTCTATGCTGAAGCGCGCGGTTATAATTCTTGTATTGAAATGGCGCTTGATGGCGATAATGTTCCCATTGAAGTTTATGATAACCTCATTGCAACAGTTCACGATCATCTGGGACCACTTCATCGTTATATGAATCTCCGCAAGAAAATCATGGGTGTAGATGAATTGCATCTTTATGATACATCCGTTCCTATTGTTTCTGAATCGACTGTCCATTATACCTATGATGAAGCTGTAGAGCTCATTGTAAAAGCTTTGGAAGTGATGGGTCCGGAATTCCAGGCCGATGCTAAAAAGGCTTTGACTTCACGCTGGGTAGATGTCTATGAAACACGCAATAAACGCTCAGGTGCATATTCTTGGGGAAGTTATAATTCACATCCTTATATGCTGATGAATTTTAATGGTACGCGTAATGATGTTTTTACTCTGGTTCATGAGTTGGGACATTCTTTGCATACATACTATACAAACCAAAATCAACCATACCCTACAGCAGATTATACCATCTTTGTTGCTGAAGTAGCTTCAACATTTCTGGAAAATATTTTAATGAATTATATGTTGTCAACTGTAGAAAGTAAAGAAGAAAAACTTTCACTACTTGATCAGTGGGCTGACAATATTCAGGGTACACTTTATACTCAGACTATGTTTGCAGAATTTGAACGCGAAGCTCATCGTTTAGCTGAAGCAGGTATTCCTCTCACAGTTGATGTGCTGAATAAAACATATTTTGATATTCTTACATCTTACTATGAGGGTGTTCTGGAGTTAGATGAAGATTATGCCCTTACGTGGAGTCGTATTTCCCATTTTTATCGTCAATTCTATGTCTATAAATACGCAACCTCCATTTCAGCATCGACAGCTTTGAGTCAAAAAGTTCTTGATGGCGAGGAAGGTGCCATGGAAAGATATATGAATTTCTTACGCAGCGGTTCTTCAAAATATTCCATCGATCTCTTAAAAGATGCCGGTGTTGATATGTCTTCACCTGAACCCATTGCAAATACTCTAAAACTTTTTGATAATATTGTTTCTCAAATGGAAGAATTGATAGAAAACTAAGTTTTTGGAAATTTAAAAATT
Organism: uncultured bacterium; assembly: GCA_964572745.1. Taxonomy (GTDB): domain Bacteria; phylum Fidelibacterota; class Fidelibacteria; order Fidelibacterales; family Fidelibacteraceae; genus M50B103. Next base: position 38,940 of record CAZNFT010000014.1, on the reverse strand, counting down.
ATGATTAAACAAATTACTGTGGAGCAAATCCGCAGGAATTTCAAATTGAAGAAAGGAAGATATTGAAGAAGATCTTAACCTTAGTACTCAGCATATTTATGTTATTACCGCTTTTAGCCGAAGAAAAAGATGCTGATAAAGAAAGCTGGGAAAATAAAGGCCGGACATCATTTCAATTCGCTCAATCAGCTTTCAAGAATTGGGCCAGCGGGGGAACAAATGCTCTGTCGATGAATGCTTTACTCACTTATTCTTTGCATTACAAACAAGAAAAATTCAGCTGGAAAAATAATCTTGAAGTGGGTTATGGTTTTCAGTATGCCTATGATATTACCCAAAAAACAGATGATAAAATTGATTATGCCTCTTCATTTGATTATACAGCTGCTGAAAACTGGGAATATTCCGGTATGTTGAGTTTTAAAACTCAGATGACCAAAGGTTATAAAGACACTGTCCTTCTTTCAAATGCTTTTGCTCCCGCATACACAGTCCTCTCATTTGGTATGACCTATTCACCCGATAAAGATTTACAGATACTTATATCGCCACTGACAGGTAAAATGACCATGGTCACAGATTCTGCTTTATCTGCTGCCGGTGCTTATGGCGTCAATCCCGGACAAAAAGTTCGCGGTGAATTTGGTGGCTTTGTAAAGATCGCTTACAGTAAAGAAATTTTTGAGAATGTTCTCTTAAAAACAAAACTTGAATTATTTTCTAATTACTTGGAGAATCCTTTATACATTGATGTGAATTGGGATTTCCTCATTGCCATGAAGATCAACAAATATCTTTCTGCCAATATTGCAACAAACCTGATCTACGACTATGATACTAAAACAGATCGCGTTAATACAGATGGTACAACAGAGCAAGTCGCTCTTGTGCAGTTCAAAGAAATGTTCTCTTTAGGCATTACCTTTAATCTATAGGAAGATCTATGCTTATTAAAAAAATTGAAAATGTCGATAAACATGCTGTAAATATGAAAGGCATTAAGAATGCTTTTCGCCAGCTCCCTATTGGAAAAGCCGATAATACACCAAATTTTTCTTTTCGGGTATTTACATTGGAGCCCGGTGGACATACACCCTATCATATTCATGAGTGGGAACACCTTAATTATTTTATTTCCGGTAAAGGTGCGATCAAGGACGAAGAAGGTCAGATACATGAAGTAGGACCAGGCGATTTTTCACTGCTTATGCCTCATGAAAAACATCAATATCTTAATACTTCGGAGAGTGAAGATCTGGTATTCATTTGTGCCGTGATGAAAGAATATGAATAAAAAGATCTAAGAAGTAAATAGAATGATTATGAGACGGAGCAATGCTCCGTCTTTCATTATTTTTAACAAATTGTTTCAGTTCATGTACATTTTCAAGTAAATTAGGTTCGAATTATATTAAGAAAGGATAGCTATGAAACGCTTTTGCACATTATTTTTAATGACACTGCTTGTTATTTCTTGTGGAACCAGCTCCCAAAGTATTAAGAAAAAAGGGTCTTCTGATTTTAATAAACTGATGACAAATATCGATGCTCTTGTAAATGATGAAAGTTTTGAGCACGCGCATTGGGGCCTAATGATCAAATCTTTGGATTCTGATGAAGTCTGGTATGCGCATAATGCTCAGCGTGTGTTTATGCCAGCATCTAATAACAAGATTCCATCAGCTGCCGCCGCACTTAAAGTGTTGGGAGAGGATTTTCGTTTTGAGACGCATGTACTAAGTAAAGGTTTTATCAAGAATGGTGTTTTGTATGGCGATCTGGTTGTTTGGAGCAATGGCGATCCTACACTTTACGAACGATATCAGGATGGCAAAACAGCTGTCTTTGATGCTTGGGCAGATACACTGAAAGCTCAGGGAATTCACCGTATTACCGGAAATATTATTGGCGATGACAATGCCTTTGACGATACTCACATGGGAGAAGGGTGGGCCTGGGATTATCTCAGTGTTTGGTATGCAGCGCAATTCGGTGCCTTGCAGTTTAATGAAAATTATGTGGATGTAAAAATCGTCCCACCTGCTACTTTGGATGGAGATGTTGTATTGATCCCAAATATTGAATCATCTTATTTTACTCTCCAAGATGACTTTGAGATCGTCGAAAAGGGCTATAATAGGATCTATTTGGATCGCAAAGCCAATTCCAATGATATTTTGTTGAGTGGTCAATTAGTGGCCGGTAGCGATACAACAGAACGCACACCGACCATTGATAATCCAACAAAATTCTACGTCCATGTTCTAAAAGAAACTCTTGAGAAAAACGGTATTGAGGTTCAGGGAGCTGCTCTTGATTGCGATGAAGTGGATGATTGGCTTCATGTAGCTCACGATGAAGAATACAAAGAATTAGCGAGTTATTATTCCGTGGCCTTAAGCGAAATAATTCAGCGACTCATGAAGCGTTCACAAAACATGTATGCAGAGATTATGCCAAGAATATTATCCTGGCAGGAAACAGGTTTTGGAAGCATAGAAGGTGGCAGAGAGATCATGGACTCGGTCTATACAGAATTTGGAGTTGAGCCGGGTTCTTGGAGATATTCAGATGGCTCCGGATTGACCCGCTATAATTATATTTCGCCGGAGATCTTAATTAAAATATTAGAAGGCATGTACAGATCCGATCAAAGAGATGTATGGCTGGAAAGTTTTCCTATTGCCGGAGTAGATGGCACTTTAAAACGGCGTATGGGAGGTACAGCGGCTGAACAAAAGGTTTTTGCAAAGACCGGTACTATTGCAAATACACGAGGCCTGAGCGGATATACCACAAGTGCATCAGGGGAAAATATTGTTTTCTCATTTTTAGTTAATGGACATCTTTTGAGCTCAACAGATACAGATAGAATTACAGATTCCATCTTGGAATTGATTTGTTCGTATAAGTAGTTTAATTATTTTTATGTTATAAAAACCCTTTGTATAAGTTCCATCAAAGCATTTGTGGATAAAATCCCCCTTTTCTTCTTTAAATATTTTGCTAATAATTCATTATAAGCGGCGATATTCGTATTGAAAAGAGAAATTTTCTCTCACAAATCAGATAATTTTAGCTTATGCAAAGGATTCTATATCTTTATACTTGGAACTGACTATTTGCCCAAAGGCAGCTTCACCGTAAACATGGATCCTTTTCCGTATTCGCTCGTCACGAATATTTGTCCATTGTATTCATCAATGATCTTTTTTAGGATGGTCATGCCTAAACCTGTACCGCTGATTTTACGGGTGTGTTGATTCTTGGCACGGAAAAATTCTTCAAAGAGGCGCTTGGTTTCTTCGGGTGTCATCCCAATGCCTTCATCTTCAATGCTAATGATCACATAGTTTTCGCTTTTAGTCGCTTGAACGATGATCTTGCCTTCGTATTTGTTGTATTTTATGGCATTGGAAATAAGATTAGTATAAACGCGACGGATTTCTTCGCGGTCTGCATTGATAAAAAGATCTTTATCTATCTCTGATGAAAGATGAAGTTTTCTTTTGATTATATTGCTAGTGAAAAACTCCAAGGTTTCTTCCAATAAGATACCGGCATCAAAATGTTCTATATCGCGTCGAACAGTGTGAGCGTCCATTCTAAAGATATTCAAAAGATCTTGTAAAAGTGCCAGCATAGCTTCTGAGCGATTTAAAGAGCGCTTTAAATAAGTATCGTAAAGCTCGGGGTTATCGCCAAGTTGCTTTTCTGTAACCATTTCAAGATAGCCTTTGATGGCGCCAAGCGGTGCCTTTAGTTCATGGGCAACCATGTTAATAAATTCAGATTTTGTCAGTTCGAGTCTTTTTAGTTCTGAGATATCACGTAAAACCGAGACAACGCCCTTCATTTTTCCGTTTTTATCGATGAGAGGACTGGAGTTTGCCATAACCACCAGCGTTGCAGGAGGGACAATGACGATCTCTTCTTTCATCGAACATGCATTTGCAGAACTGCCTAAAACATTATCGATCTGTTTTTGTAGTTGTTTAGGAAGAATTTCGAAAGTTTTTTCACCAACTATGATCTCTCGCTCAATATCAATAAGTTTTAAAAATCGCGGATTAGTAAAAATTATTTCGTGGCGTGTATTCGTTATGATCAGGCCATCATCAAGTGTATTGATAACTGTACGAAATTTTGACTGTTCTTCGGAAATAGCTATGAGATTGTTATCTTTTTCTTTTTTTAAACGGCGGGCTTCAAGAATATACCAACGCCTTTCAGAAGCGCGCTGTGTTACATGGTCTAGTTTGTGATGCCTGATAGGCTTTTTTAAAAAATCATAGGACCCCAATCTGGCAGATTCCATAATGGTATCAATTTCGGGAAATTCTTCCATCATAATGCAAATGGCTTGAGGATAGACTTTACGGATTTGAGACAGGACTTCTAAACCGGGCTGATCATTCAATTTTGTTGCAATTAAATATATATCATATTCTTTGGATATACCTTGCTTAATGCCTTCATGGGCGGTCAATTTTACATCAAGCTCAAAGGGCTTTTTTAGGGCCAGATTGATGTCCTCTATCACTCTTGGATCTTGCTCAATTAATAGAATATGTGCGCCTGTCAATAACATGCCCAATATTATTGATAATTATGAATTAAAAAAAGGATTATTCAGCTTATGTTCGGATAAGGTCAAAAGCTTTAAAAAGAAAATTTTATATACAAAGGGTTCTAAGACTATAAATGATCAATATAGCTGCTTAGGCTTTGATCTTCCTGCGCAAAAATATTCTTGCTAAAACCTGACTAATTTTCTTAAGGGCTTGTGTGAAGTAGCTTCTTTTTTTTAAATAATAGACTTATATTAAAAATTACTTACTTGTTGAAACAAAAAGCGAGTTCAGTGCATCGGAAACATGTGAAACCTTTAATAAGAACATTACTGCTTTTACTCATTTTTGGAGTGATCTTATTTGCCTCAGAGCCCATAGAATTGTTGCAAGCTGCCACCATGCAGAGAGTAAATAAAGAGGTCGAGGTTTCAGAGCCCAGGGGTGAGGGCTCATATTTAATGTTCGATAAAGATGTGCACCTAAAGCAAGGTGATGTCCATCTTTTTGCTGATCGCGTGTACCAATTTGAAGATCTGGATTTGTTGAGGCTCTACGGAAATGTGACAATTTTTGATGACAGTGTGAAAGTTTATTTTGAGGAAGGCGAGTACAATAGCGATACGAAAGATCTTTTGGTTTCATCGCCATTCAATATTGATTATGATGGTCGAAATTTTTCTGCTTCCTATTTAAAGGGAAATCTGGACGATGATGTTTATCTTGCCAAGGGCGATGTTGAGGTTTCGGACAGTATGTCTTACGCTTATGCGGATTCTTTATTTTTTGATCGTGTAAATGAGCGTGCTTGGCTTTACGGTGAGGCATTTATGCGCGATACGGTTAATATGCTTACGATGCGAGGTTCAGAATTAGAATATCGTCTGGATACAGATGAGTTTTTTGGGCACAAGGACGCTTCTGTGTATGAAAGCGATAAGACAGGCAAGAAACGCTTTGAGGTTTTTGCCGGTAAAATGAATGGCGATATCAATGCCGGTACACTGACCGCGACTCATGAGGTTTATGTAGTTCACGATTCTTCATCTGCCTGGTGTGATTCTTTGTTTTATAACGATTCTCTACAGTTGGTGGGGTTTTATGGGAATGGACATTTGCGCTATAAAAATATCGATATGTTTGGTCCCGAAATGTATCTGGATTTCTATAGAAATAAATTAGGAACACTCAAATTGCCTCGTGAACCACGGGTAAGTTTGAGTGAAAAAGGTTATATAGGCGAGGATAAGATCAAGCGCACAGAGCAAGTTTCAAATGTAAAAGCTAAAGATCTTTTGCTCAAATTCAATCAAGATGATCAGCCCGAATGGATGAATATGCGTGGTATGGTGGAGTCGGAATATCATGTGTTCAAAGATTCTGTTTACAAAGGTTTAAATATTATGTCGTCGGATACCTTGCATATTGTTTTTAAGGATTCCGATGTTTCCGACCTTTTTGCTATTTTTGGAGTAGATGGACGTTTTGTCCCCGATACATCGTATCAAGAAATGGATACCTCTGTATTTTATTATGGCAATGAAGCACATTATTCCATCGAGAAAGACAATATGTCCATTTATCCTTCATCAAGGATGAATTATGGTAATATCAATTTAAAAGCCGACACTATGAGGATAGATTGGGAAACAAATATTCTCTATGCGATGCCGGGTGAAAGTAGAGAGAGGCCCGAGTTTATCCAAAACCAGGATGATCCCGTTTATGGGGATCTTTTTGAATACAATCTCGATACTCAGCGCGGAAAGATCACAAGAGGAAAGACAAGTATAAAAGAAGGTTATTATCAGGGGAAAACGGTTTTGAAAACTGAGGATAAACCGCTTTATGTCAATGAGGGCATATTTTCAACCTGTGATCTCGATGAACCGCATTTCTGTGTTGAAGCCAAGAAAATGAAAGTTATCCCGGGTGACAGGGTTTTTGCACAAGACCTCACACTGAAAGTTATGGATATTCCCTTACTATACATTCCCTCGCTTTTTGTTTCTATTGAAGAAGGTGAGCGACGCAGTGGATGGATCATTCCCGGTTTTGCAAATTATTCCAGCAGGTCCTGGGGCTGGGGACTAGAGGACATGGGCTATTACTGGGCACCCAATGATTATTATGATGCCAGATTGCTGTTAGATTTTTATGATGGTCTTGGTGTTGTAGCCGAATTACGCCAGCGTTATGCCTGGAAATATTATATAAATAGCGGAACACTCAACCTGAAATACTGGAATAATTTTTTATCATCAGCGCCCAAAGAAGGTTTTGAGATCTCGCTTAAGCATTCTCAAAAACTAGGTGCTAAATCTTCATTAAATGTGGATGGAAAGTTTACGAACGACGCTTCCAGATATTCTGAGGAATTGGATATTGACGAGCAATTGGAACAACAGATGCTTTCAAGTGCGACTTATAGAACATCTTTCGGACCATTTTCCATGAGTATTTCCGCCTCTCGCAATGAAAATTTGTTAACAGGAAATTCGACAACAAAATTACCCCAGATCTCAATTTCAAAATCTCAAGCTAGTTTATTTCAAAGAAAAAGTAATAGTATAAAAGAACAATGGTACCATAAGATCAAATATAGTATGTCCAGTAATTTAACGAACAATTTTACACATACATTTGATTACAGGGATTCTGTTTTTGTCGATGGAGAATTTCAAGAGCTGAGATCAGTTTATAAAGATGATCAACAAAACAAAATGGTCACGAAAGCTGGCATTCAATATTCGGATAAATATTTAGGCTTTTTAAATATTCGTCCCTATGCAAATTATTACGAAGACTGGACCATGAGTTACGAAAGACCGGTTATGCAAAATGATTCAGCTTTGGTTGATTCAAATGGCATACTGCTCCTTGAGGAAGTCAATGGATTTAAACGTCGCGGACGATATGATATGGGAGCATCCGCTTCTACAACATTTTACGGTGTGTTTAATTTGAATCTTGGTCCTTTAAAAGCTGTTCGCCACACATTGGGAATGAGCTTAAATTATGTTTATCGACCCGACCAAAGTGATAATCCAAATTATGTTTACCAAGGTGTTGGTACAGATGGTTCAGATATTTATTACGATTACTTTACCGGCACGTCATTAGGCTATACATCGCGTTCTCAAAATCAGAATTTCAATATGAGTTTTTCTCATAAATTCGATGCTAAAACCCGCGATAGTCAGGGTGAAGAAAAAAAAGTAAGCTTTTTGACCTTGAGTCACAGCATTAATTTTCTTGCTGATTCCTTACATTCATCTTCAATCTCTGCATCATCCTCAATTAAAAATTTGCCAGGTGGCATGAACCTTAAAATCAATGCAGGTTTCGATCCCTATGCTTACCGTATTGATGATGAAAACGCCATGAAATATACAAGAATAAATCAGCTGGCTATTCCAAGAATGACATCTCTGAGAATCGGCACCAATTTTAATATTAAAGAAAAGAGTAAGAGTCAGAGTAGTGCTAAAGAACTTACTCAAGAAGATAGTTTGGCACTTCCCCAAGAAAATTTAGATGCGCCGCCTAAAAACGCTGATAGTGGTTTTTCGAATTGGAGTATTTCATCTGGGATCAACTATGTTTATACGGCAACAAATCCTTTGAATATCAAGAATTCTCTCCTTGTTTCCACCGACATAAAAGCTCAACTTACACCTAAGTGGAAAGCCACATATAGAATTAATTTTGATGTTTTGGAACAAAAGATCACTGAGCAGCGATTATCTATGACACGAGACATGCATTGTTGGACGATGTCTTTGGATTGGCGCCCGGGTAATAGTGTTTTCATTCGCTTAAACGCAAAATCAAGTTTGCTAAAAGATTTTAAACTACTGCAACATAAGGCCTATTATTAAAATGGAACAAGATTATATAAAAATAACTTTCCCAAAGGACCCGACTATTGCCTTAGTACTTGAAGCAATGATGGATGAAGCCGAAGTTCTATCTTTTGAAACCACAAATCATGATCTTTCAATTCTTGATCTATGGGAAAATCGCGATAGTCTTAATACAAGACTCAAAGAACTTTTGCCCAATGCTTCCTGGAGAGAAGAAAAGATCGAAGATCAGGATTGGGATAAAACCTGGATAGAGGGTTTTCAACCTATTCGTATTGCTCGCAAATTATGGGTGCTTCCACCTTGGCACGAAGAGAAAATTCCTGAGGGACATATAAAAATCATTATTAATCCAAGTAACGCATTTGGTACGGGCACGCACGAATCTACATTTCTTGCCTTAAAACTGCTGTTTAAAATGATAAAACCCAAGGACAAGATCATGGATATGGGTTGTGGTTCGGGAATATTGTCCATTGCAGCCCACAAATTGGGTGCAGGTAAAATTTATGCTTGTGATCTTGATGAAGATATTGAGCACAATATTACTGAGAATTTACAGTTAAATAAGATAGATGATATCAAGTGGGAGATCGCGGATGTGCTTGAAATGGAAGATTATAAGTGTGACCTTGCTCTGATAAATATCCAAAAACATGTAATTTTACCGCTTTTACTTCGTTTTAACATTGCAAAACATAGACCGAATCGTGTAATTTTAGCAGGTCTTTTGCGTGACCACAAAAAAGTTATTTGCAAGGCCCTAAAAGAACAGGGTTACACGAGACTCAAAATTCGACGAAAGAATGAATGGATCGCAGTTTCAGCGGTCCACCGGAGAAAGAATGAAAAATAAAAAAACACTGATTTTATTGCTAATTGCATCACTGCTGATCTGGGCCTGTGGTCCGAATTATCCGGAAGAAACAGCTGAGGTTTCTTATCCGCAAGCTCAATTGGCCAATAGGGTTTTAAGTTATAACGAACTCAGATCGGAAATGCATTGTGAAGCCGTGGTGAACTACGATTCCACGTTTACTGAATTATTAGCTGTGGTTGAAGCACTCGGTTTTGACGAAGATACTTTTTCTTTAGTCTTAAATGATGCCGGTTTACAAGGCGATGCCTTAGCAAATGATGGAATTTATTCCCGCAATACCGTGCTGAATAGAATTGATAGTCTTGATGGCAGACTGATAATCAAATATGAATTATATAATGAAACACAACTTATCCAGACTGCTTTTGATACTCTGGAATTATTTGCCAATTTGCCTCCGGAGATCATTGAGATCACCATGCCGGATACCATTGTTCGTCCCCAAACAGGCACAAAAGATCTGATTATCACTTTAAAAGCAGATGATCCTAACGGTGTACACGATGTGGTATCTGCATATTTTCAGGTCCAAAATAATACGAGCGGCGCTTGGAGCAATGATTTTCCCATGAATGATGCCGGTGAAGCTGGTGACCTGGTAGCAGGCGATGGGATTTTTTCCAGCGGTCTGCAGATTTCTTCACAAAACTCTGCTGCAACCAATTATTTCAGATTCAGAGTAAAAGATACGGCCGCAAATTTCTCGGATTGGGCTTTAGATTCCGTGGTGGTGAGGTAAACATGAAAAAAACTTTATTTATATTATTGGTCATGTCATGTACAATAGCATTCGCTCTGCCTTTTGCTAGAACATATAGCCCGGATTCGACAAAAGTTTACGAAGGAATTGGAAGTAACTCTGTCACTGATATCAGACAGGTAAATGATTCCACCTTTGTATTTTCAAGCGGAAATGGTCTCTCATTCAGTTACGATCGTGGCAAGAATATTTACACCTATTATGGTAATGGAGAAACGGTTTCTTATGGATCAGTAACCGGTTTGGTAACTTTTGATAATAAGATTTGGGTTGCCACGGCTTATGATACAATGATTTATGAGGGCGGTTTTTACAATGATTATCCTGTGGGTAATGGTGTTTCGTATTCACCCGATGGTGGTTTAAGTTGGGAAAGATATCCGCAATCTAAAGACGATATGGTCGATACAACAGAAAGCGTTTTTGGTGGAGAGGTTGATGCTTTGCCAATTACATCAGCAATTAATAATCTTATTTATGATCTGGCCATACAGGTAACATCCGATGGTGATACTGTTTTATGGTCAGCTAATTTTGCGGGTGGAACGCGTAAAAGCTATGACAACGGAGCAAGTTGGAAACGCGTTGTATTACCACCTGATTATTATGATTCTTTTGATGCAGATACACCTCTGGACTTTGATTTAAGTCCTACATCAGGTGCTTTAGGTTACGAAAGTAATTTAAATCATCGCGCTTTTTCCGTCCATGTTAGTGGCGATACAGTGGTTGTGGGTACAGCAAATGGGATAAATGTTTCAGGCGATGAAGGCAAAACCTGGGTGAAATATACGGCACAAAACTCTGCCATTCCCGGCAATTTTGTCGTTGATTTGGATATGGACAATGAAAATAATATTTATGCGGTGTGCCTGGCAACTCAGGCTACCGAAACACGCGGTCTGGCACTTTCTCATTTTAACACCAACGGTTTAATGTTTTGGGAAGCTCAGATGTTGGGTGTAAGATTTTACAGTATTTTTGCTAAAAGTCCAGAACGTATGTTTGCAGCGGGAGAAAAAGGATTTTGGTATTCCGTTGATGGCTGGAACTGGACAGACATGGGATCTGTTTATGATGACAAAGGTGAGATGCTCCTGACAGAAAAAATTTACAGTGTATTCGAAGATGCTGATGATACGCTTTGGGTTGGTTCTGCCGATGGAGTTGCAAAGAGCGGTGACTTAGGCAATTCTTGGGAAATTATAAGAAGAGTGCATAATAGATATGAAAATGATATAGATTTGTCAGCTTATCCCAATCCCTTTTCACCTTCAAGAATGAATCAATTCGAGGATGATGGTTATGTGCGTATCTATTGTAAATTACCATCAGCAGGGCGGGTAAGTATAGAGATCTATGATTTTTCTATGGCACGCGTAAAATATCTTGTTCGCCAACAAAGTGTCAATCAAAATGAAGTTGAATTTTTATGGAATGGCAAAAATGGATTGAACGAGCTTGTTGCCAATGGCGTATATTTTATTAAACTAGAATATGACTGGGGTGATGGCGACGGAAAACAAGTGGCTTGGACCAAAGTTATTGTCTTGGATTAAGGGTGAACTATGAAAAACATATATAAAATATTTTTAACAATTGTCTTAGTGAACTTGGTTTTTGCTCAAAATGAAGCGGGAGGAATGGCTGGTGCATATTTACGTATGCCTGCAGATGCCCGTGCTGCTGCCATGGGAAATTCAGCGACAACATTTTCGAACGATGTGAATGCCAATATTGCAAATCCTGCAAATATTCCCAGTATAGAAACACGCCAATTTGCTTCTTCTTTTCAGTTTTTGAGCTTAGATAGATCTTATCAGAGTTTATCCTATGGCGTTAATCTTCCACCTAGTGCAGGTATGTCAATTTCTTGGGTACATGCCGGAGTTGATGATATTGTGGGACGAACTTATGCAAACGAACCTTCCAGTACTTACTCCTGGTCCCAGAATGCTTTTATCATTGGTTTTGGTATGGCTGTAGTGGATTGGTTATCAATAGGCGTGAGTGCTAAAGTTCTCTCAGAACAATTAGCAAATTCTTCTTCATCCGGATTTTCTGCAGATATTGGTTTAAAAATCAATCCGATTGAGGATCTTTCTTTAGCCATTGTTGCTAAGGATGTAACAGGGAAGTCAACTTGGGACATTTCACAGGAATCTTTTGTGGATTATCAAACCCGCAGAGTGGATAGGTTTCCCTTAGCTTTTCATTTTGGTGCATCTTATATGCTTTTGGATAAAGTGCTTTTTACGGGAGTCTATAAGTATTCTGCGCAGATCGAGCCCAGCTGGCATTTGGGAGTTGAAGGCAAAATTGCAAATATGCTCTATTTGCGAGGTGGTTTGGATAATGGAGCTGTAACTTTTGGTTTGGGGACTTCCTACAAAGTATGGCAAAATATTTCTACTCGCATGGATTATGCCTTTTTGCCGGGTATGGTCGATCAGGGTGGCTCACATCTTTTTACATGGTTATTCTTTTTCTAGGAGTTTTACATGAAAAAAATATTATTAGTTCTTTTTAGTTTAACTGTTTTATTTGCAGGAGAAGGCTTGCCGGTTTTGACCTTGCCGACTTTTGCTCAAGATGGTTACATGCCCTCATCACCGGTCTATAAAGAAAAAGGCATTACTTTTTCTTATGCCAGCTGGTATAAAGCAACAAATTATACATCCATTGTAACGGAATTGGGTGATGTCACATTTGGATTTAAAGGTTTGATGTCCAGTGATCTTGAAATTCGGGGCGAAGTCCCGACTGATGAACCCATAGGTTTAACACAATATTATAATAGCACTGTTTTCTTGAATAAAAACTGGAATTTAAACGATAAATGGACTCTTAATACGGGTGCCAGTCTTATTAATGAAAAATTATTTATAGCCGGTTCCTGGGGTGGGACTGTTGATATGAAAATAATAAGAAATTTTAATGTTAACAGTCGCGTGATGCTTGGTGTTGAAAATATTGGCTGGATGTCCACTCTGAGCAATGTTGCTACAAATATTCCGGCCAGATATTATTTTGGATCTGATTTTATTTTGTTCGATTTTTTGATCCTTTCCATGCAAGCAGGTGTTAATAATGACATTGATCCTTATCTGCGGGCCGGGATCAGATATTTTCATCCGGTATTTGAACTTACATATTCTCATGATACTATGCTCAAGGTTCATCATTTTGGTGCTGATCTAAAATGGGATAAATTTAGAATTGGTTATGGTCAATATTTACATAGTCAGGGTATTGGAAGTCCAATGATGTTTTCTTTTGGAATGGTTTTTTAAATAAAATGAAAGTCGGTAAATACATACTTTATTCTCTGTTGCTACTTCTGTTCTTTACGGGATGCGAAGCTTTGATGCGTGGTTCAGAAGCGCCTCAGCGACCATCTTCCGATCATTTTATTCCTCCTACAGATGCTGCTTCGGTCTTTACGAATCTGGAAAATGCCTTTGCATACAGAGAGTCTGATATTTACACACGATGTTTTTCTGATTCAATAAGTTCCGGACATGCATATTATTTTATTCCCTCTCCTGTTAAAGCTATTGCTTTTCCTCTGCCTTGGGGATATCAGGAAGAAGAATTGTTTTTCCAAGAATTATTGGCTGCTTGTCCTAAAGACTCATTACTCATGCTAAGTATTAGTAATGACGATGTTCCTGATAGTGATGAAGGAGATACAATTTCCTATCAAATAAATTATCAGATCTTAGCTCATCATAATAGAGGAGATATTGATAGAAATTATGAAGGCAGATCTTTTATAAAACTTATCCGAAATAATCAAAATTATTGGGTGATCTATTATTGGCAGGATATTCCTGTCTCTACAGAAGCCACCTTATCGGACCTTAAAGCATATTTTTAAAGGGGCAAAAGCATGAAAAAAATCTTTACTATTCTTATTACACTTATACTAGCACTACTAAGTCTTAGTTCATGTACGTCAAACAAAATTGCAACGATCGATACGGTCATTGAAAACGCCATTAATGATAGAATATTTCCCGGTGCTGTTGTGCTGGTAGGTAATTCTGAAGAAATATTATATGAAAAAGCTTATGGTAATTATACTTATGATAGCTCGTCTAAAAAGGTAGAACTTAACACCATGTTCGATTTGGCATCTTTATCAAAAGTCTTTGGTACTGGCATGTGTTTAATGAAAGCTATTGATTCCGGTTTGATAGATCCGGAAAAAGCGGTTGTGGAGTATTTGCCCGAGATGAATAATAAGGATAAGGATAAGATTAAGGTTAAGCACCTACTCATGCATAATAGTGGTATGCACGCATATAGTTCACCCCAAGAAACAGCTGAAAAAACCTGGCAAAGCATTGCTGAACTACCACTAGCTCGTTCAATTGGCGACTATCGCTATTCTTGCCTGAATTTTATTTCTTTAATGAAAGTATTGGAGTCGGTAACCGGCGAGCCAATGTGGAAATTTTATCGCGATGAATTTACTATTCCTTTAAAAATGAGCAGAACAATGTATTCACCGGATGAAAAATATAAAGATCAATGTATGCCTACAGTTGGTGATAGCAGTGGAAGTAAAATATTGAAACAAGGAGAGGTTCACGATCCTTTAGCACTATCTTTAGAAGGTTACTCAGGAAATGCCGGTGTATTTTCAACTGCTTCAGATCTTGCAAAGCTTTGTCAGCTTATGATGAATAAGGGAGTTTATGATGCCAAGCCTTTTGTCTCTGAAGAAGTTTGGGAAAAATTCGCAACAGTACAATCCGGATCAAGAACTTGGGCATGGAGCGTAAACAATTATAAATCTTCATCGGCAGGGGATCTTATGAAGGAAACAGCCATAGGACATACCGGCTATACCGGGACTTCTGCGTGGTTAGACCTTGATCAGGATATTTTTGTTATCCTGTTGACTAATCGTGTGTATCCTCAAGATAAAAAAGCTGTCAACCCCGTACGACGAGCAGTTGCAGATGCTGCTTTAAAAAACTTTATACAGGACTGATCATTGAAAAAACTCTTACTTATAGTGACTTGTTTACTGCTGTATCCACTTTTTGCAGATGATATTTTTTATGCTGAGATATACGCGGTTGACAATCCTGAAAAAATCATATATACTCATACAAATACAGTCATTCAAAAAGGTGATAGCACTATTATAGATCATTTTTACCATACTCCTGATGGTAAAGAGCATGCTCAGGACAGAGCTATTCTTGTAAATAATAAGCCAATTTATAATTTATTAAGTTTTCACGAAATAGGTGAATATTCCACCTTTATCAAGAATGGTGATAAGGCTATTTTAAAATTTGAAACTGTAGACGATAAAAAAGAGGCCAGCAAAGAGATACCGCATCCTTTAGTTTTAACACCGACTCAACAGATAGCTTTTAAGGAAAATCTGGACAATTTTTTAAAGGGTGAGACTGTCAATTTTTATCTTTTTGCTCCAGAGATCGTCCGTTTTATAAAAATGAGAATCTTTCCCATTGAGCACTCGGAATATCAGCAAGAAAATTGCATGGTTTTACAAGTAAAAGCCACGAATGCACTTATTAATTTGTTTCTTGGCGATATTTTTTATGTTGTGGACAAAGACAATGGTCGTATAATGGAAGCACATGGATTTTCGACTCTCAGATTAAAAGTCGATGGAGAATGGAGATCACCTGATATGGATATTTATTATACTTACGAATAAACTGAGAAAGTTTGAGC
>CAZNFT010000014.1:0-23042 GCA_964572745.1 uncultured bacterium | reverse complement strand
CAAACTCGAAATCAAAGTTTGAGCCAAACTCGAAATCAAAGTTTGAGCCAAACTCGAAATCAAAGTTTGAGCCAAACTCTCGGAAAAGGTTTGAATCTACGATCTATCTTCTACTGGTCACTGATCTCTAATCGCGGGTTTCTGATCACCGGTCACCAATTTCTGATCTCTGCTTAGGGATACATACTATCAATACGCATTAAAACCATACCCGAAATGTTTTCAGTTGTAAGTTCTAAGTTAAGCTGCTGTTTTATATTACCATCTTTTCTGATGATAGAAACAGGTACCTGAGAAAAGGAATGTCGTTCTTCGTAGGTTTTGCTGATGAGAGTAAGCATCTGACAACCGGGACAGTTCTCAGTATGTCCGCATCCACCAGGTAATTCCGCATTTTCGCAGACAAAAATATCACCCGTACGATTTTTACTGAGGTCTTGCTTCTCTTTCCCTAGTTTTTGTAATGCTTTGTTGTTTGCAGCAATATAGGTGTTGTTTTCATCAATTAAAATTACAGGAGCAGGAATTGTATTTAGAAAAGGGAAAAAATCTATGTGTTTTTTTTCGGATAAACTATCCATACACTTTTTGCAAATTCCATGGGTAATAGCATCCTCTGAATGTAATTTGGAATATTTTTCTCCCATTTGCTTGTTGCACCAGGCACATATAGAGTGCATTATTTATCTTCCTTTCAAGATATTTCATTGGCCAAGGACTTAAAATACAAAAAAATAATTATAATCCTTAGTTAAAATTAAGAATATTTGATGTCGGATAAATATTTACGATAGGAATACTACTTCTGATAAAACTTTGTTAACAGAATAGTTATGGAATAAAAAAGAAATAAATGATGTCCTAAAAAATTAAGCTTTGTCCAAACTGCTTACTGATTACTATTTCGAGTGCAATTTTAGTTTTCTTATTCTTACCGACTCAGGAGTTATTTCAATAACCTCTTCTTCAGATATAAATTCAATGGCCTGGTCCAGAGTTAAGATCTTGGGAGCATGTAGAGTTACAGTTGTATCCGATGATGCTGCTCGCATATTAGTTAGTTTCTTTTCACGGACAATATTAACCCTAAGATCTTTTGGTACATTTCTTTCTCCAACGACCATGCCTTCATATACCTCGGTACCGACAGAAACGATCAAACTGCCCCGGTCTTCCATAGCAAGACTTGCATAAGCGGTAACTTTACCCGGACGGTCAGCTACAATTGCACCGGTATTTCTTTGAGGGATCTCTCCAAACCATGGAGCAAAACCATAGAATAGGCTATTAATAATACCGCGACCTTTTGTATCGGTCAAAAATTGTGAACGAAAACCGATCAACCCTCTGGAAGGAACAAGGAATTCCATATGTGTATAGCCCAGACCATTATTGATCATACTTTGCATTCGACCTTTACGCTTAGAGAGCTTTTCTGTGACAATACCGACAAATTCTTCGGGTACATCTATATGAACTTGTTCAAGCGGTTCTTGTAATTTGCCATCAATTTCTTTGGTAATAACGTTTGGCTTAGATACCATTAATTCAAAGCCTTCGCGGCGCATGGTTTCAATTAAAACTGCCATTTGTAATTCGCCGCGGCCGCAGACCTCAAAAGCATCTGCACGAGCAGTGGGTTTTACTTCAATGGAAACGTTGGAAAGAACTTCTTTTTCAAGCCTTTCTTTGATATTTCTTGATGTCAGGAATCTTCCTTCTCGTCCGGCAAAAGGACCATTATTGACATAAAACACCATTGAGATCGTAGGGGCGTCAACAGTAATTCGTTCTAAAGGAGTGGGGGATTCATTATCAGAAATTGAATCACCGATATTAATCTTATCAATACCAGCCAGAGCAATAATATCCCCGGAATAAAGTTTTTCTACAGGAACACGCTTTACTCCATCAAAAGTATAAAGCACGGAAAATTTAATATCGTGGTCTATTCTGTCTTCTCTGCAGTGAGCATAAGAATGTTGGAGTTCGATAACACCATTCAATAATCTGCCAATTGCGATCTGACCCACATAATTATCATAAGCCAGATTTGTCACAAGGAAAGAGATCTTCTCATCATCACTTGCTTGGGGACCGGGAATATATGAAACAATTGTTTCAAACAGAGGAATTAAATTCTTAGAGCCGTCATCCGGGGCTTTGTGAGCAATGCCTGCTTTAGCGTTTGTATATAAGATCGGGAATTCCAATTGTTCTTCATCAGCCCCAAGGTCGATAAAAAGATCATATACTTCATCAATGACCTCATTAATGCGTCTATCTTTACGATCTATTTTATTAATAACAAGAACAACCGGTAGCGAGCGAGCTAGAGCTTTCTTTAGAACAAAACGTGTTTGAGGTAAAGGACCTTCAGAAGCATCGACTAAGAGAAGCACGCCATCGATCATATTAAGTGAGCGTTCAACTTCGCCACCAAAATCGGCATGTCCTGGGGTATCAACAATATTGATCTTGATATCGCCATAATTTATCGCTGTGTTTTTTGCTGAAATAGTGATACCGCGTTCACGTTCAATATCCATGGAATCCATAACGCGAGTTTCGACTTCCTGGTTTTCTCTGGCAATAGTGTTTTGTTGTAACATTCCATCAATAAGCGTAGTTTTACCATGATCTACGTGAGCAATAATGGCAATGTTTCTAATATTTTCTTTTCTCATCTATACCCTTCCGGTTTATGCGGCAATATAGAGTCTAATTATTAAAACTACGCATATTTTTTTTATTAATTTGGATTACTGCACTGAGCCAAAAGAAGGGCTCGAAACACCCGAGTCGAAAGGATTGACGAAATTTTACTCTAAATTTTTATACCACTCCATCATAATATTTATTATTCCGGTTTCTGGTTTCTGATTTCTGCCTTCTAGCTTCTGGAGTAATATTATTATGAATGAGCGGGTGAAGGGAATCGAACCCTCGTATTTAGCTTGGGAAGCTAATGTTCTACCATTGAACTACACCCGCTGAATATTAATGATAGCGTTTATTTACAAATTTTTTGACTTTTTCATAGGCTTGTTCAAGTGTTTTTTCATCAGGAAGGTAAACAATGCGTAAATGTTGCGTGCCGGGTTTTTGTCCAAAACCACTACCATGAACTGTAACCACACCTGTTTCACGGATCATGGCTTTTACAAAATCCTCATCTTTATCAGGAATATTCAGAGTGGGGAAGGCATAAAAAGCAGCCTGTGGAACAGTGCAAGAGAATTCATCGATCTCATTTAACATACTTACGGTTATATCGCGGGATGCTTTTAGTCTTTTAAGCATGGATTGAATGTGATCTTGCGGACCTTCAAGCGCAGCCTTAATTGCAAACTGGACCGGATGAGATGCACTTAGTCGCGCTCTTGCAATTTTATTTACTGCTGCAAGATAATCATCTAAAATATCAATAGGACCGCTATAGATAGCCCACCCTATTCTAAAACCGGGAACAAGATAGGATTTTGATAAACCATTGAATGTGACAATGGGAACATCATCGCATAGAGATCCCATGGATGTGTAAGTGTTATCGTCAAAAAGCAGCTTGTCGTAAATCTCATCAGAAAATATAAGAAGATCATGTTTTCTGGCCAGCTCAACAATTTGTTTCAGAGTTTCTTTATCGTAAATCGCACCCGTTGGATTATTGGGATTGATCACCACAATTGCACGGGTTTTATTGTTAATGCGACTTTCAATATCGTCTATATCAAGATTCCAGTTGTCATCTTCATTCAGATAGTAGGGATTAACTTCTGCATTTAATTTTGCAAGAATGGATGAGTAAAGTGGATATCCCGGTTGAGGTAATAAAACATTATCGCCTTTTTCAAGAAGTGATGTGAGTGATATCTCAATAGCTTCGCTGGCACCATGAGTAACAATAATATCCTGGATTTTTTTAATGCCATTGCGTTCAGCCTGGCGACGGATAGAATCACGAGCTTCTGCTGTACCGGATGAAGGAGAATAGCCATTGTAATTAGCCAACATTGCTTCGTGAACGGCCTCTATCATATGTTCTGGAGGAGCAAAATTAAAAATATTCGGATCTCCGATATTTAAAAAAGTCATTTCTTTGCCACTAGCTTTTACTTCGTTAGCCAGTCCAACAACTTCACGAATTGCATAACGAATATTTTCTACTCGTGCTGCAGGAGTAATTTTTTTCATTTTTAGCCTCTTAGTTTTATTAACCCTAAAATTTACTCTTATTTCACTGTCTAAGTCAAGTGAATCATCCTAGATATTGTAGATTTTAGGTTTTATTTTTCACTTAAAACAAAAAACCCCGTCTTGGGACAGGGTTAAGAGCGAGAGACGAGATTTGAACTCGCGACAGCCACGTTGGCAACGTGGGGCTCTACCACTGAGCTACTCTCGCATAAGCTTTAAAAAGCCAAAAATAATAAGCCGAAAAAACCTCAAATGCAAGGAAAAATGTATTAAAAGTTAAAGAAATTCTTTATTATATGTGATCAATTGAAAGGAAAGCGATGAAAAGACTGTTTGTAATTGTATTTATCCTGTTAACATCACTGCTTTTTGCTGATGCACCAGTGGTTTCGGCTATGATAGTAAACAACGATCTTCGTACAGAACCCGCTAATGAATTTGTTCTCCAGTTAGATCTAATAATAAAAGACTCATGGCATATTAATGCTTCTGAGGTTTTAGATGATCATTCTATTCCTACAAATATATCCATTGAGAATACAGATGACTTCGTTTTAAAACAGGTTGATTATCCTCAAGGCATGATCCTTCCAATTACTTGGGGCGGGAATATGTCTTTATATGAAGGTGAAATTAGCATTAGGGCAAGAATTCAGGCTAAAAAAACTCTGAAAGAAGGAAGTCATGATCTTAAAATAAAATTAACATATCAGGCATGTAATAACCTTACGTGTATGTCTCCGGAATTTATTATCCTTAGTACTCAAGTAAAAGTAGTAGATGGAGTGCATTCTTCAGATCTTTATAGTGCAGAAAACCTAGAAGAAAAAATCATAGATCTTGATATGGAAAAATCAAGTTTAAGCAGTTCTCAAAGTTCCGAGAATGAAGGTCCCTTCAAGAATAGAAGTCTTATTGTGATCCTTTTGATCGTTTTTGTTATGGGACTTGCCTTGAATTTAACTCCCTGTGTTTATCCCCTGATTCCTATTACTATGGGATATTTTCTTGCACAAAAGGAATCAAAATCTCCTGTGCTTTTAGCTTTTATGTATGTTTTAGGTTTAGCACTAACCTATTCTATCATTGGGACATTGGCGGCTTTCGGTGGTGTAATGATGGGAGCCTTATTGGCACATCCTGCTACACTGATATTTTTTGCCCTCTTGATGTTTGCTTTGTCGCTATCTATGTTTGGTTTATATGAATTTAAACTACCCACCGGTTTAACCCAAATAGGTGGTGGAAGTCGCTCCGGAGCTCTTGGCGCTCTGATAATGGGCTTGACGATGGGGATTGTGGCTGCACCTTGTGTAGGTCCTTTCGTAGTCTCTTTGCTGAGTTTTGTAGCTCAAAGCGGATCGATTTTTATTGGCTTTATTACATTTTTTGTTCTAGCATTGGGATTGGGCTTGCCCTATTTGTTCTTGGGAATATTTTCTAACAAGATATCTGCATTACCGCGTTCCGGAGAATGGCTGAACGGTATTAGAATGTTTTTTGGATTGGCCTTAATAGGGATGTCGATTTATTTTATACTTCCCTTGATTCCCGGTAAATTAGCAGACTTTATACTACCGATCTATATAATAGTCGCCGCAGTTTATTATGGAGTGATCGATAGTTCGGGATTATCGGTAAGATGGTTTTCTCGTTTAAAGGCCATCTTGGCCATGTTGGCTTTAGCGGCAGGTATTCTAATGCTAAAACCTGTTTCTGTAGAAAGTGTGGAACTTGTTTGGGATAATTATTCTCAAAACACTTTAGAAAATGCACTTGTATCTGAGGAACCCGTTATTATAGATTTCTATGCTGATTGGTGCAATCCCTGCAAAGAGTTAGAAAATATAACTTTTGCTGATCCGGATGTTCAGGCTATTTTGAAAAATTTTATTCGCTTAAAAGTAGATCTGACTGTTGTTAATGATAGCACAAATGCAATAAAGGAAGCTTTTAACATCCCCGGTGTACCAACTGTTGTGTTTTATGATGCTTCCGGGAAAGAAAGAAAGGATTTACGCTTGAATGGTTACGAAAAACCTGCTAAATTCATAGAGAGGTTAGAAAAACTTAAACTGGATACACCCTAGATCTTAGGATAAACAAAATGCATTCAGTAATTTCTAAAACTAAACTTAAAATGATCAAGAATCGCGAAAAGCTCAGATGGGTTCTTCAGCGATTGAGTGCACTTTTACTCCTGATTTTTTTTGCTGTTCATATCTGGGTTTTCTACTTTAAGTTAGAGCGCCCGATCAGTTTGGAAGGTCTGCAAGAGATCTTTGTGCATGGCAAATGGATTATCTTTTATATTTGCTTTATTGCCTTGATGCTTTATCACGCTTTTAATGGGGTATGGACAGTATTAACGGATAAAAATCCATCCAAGTATTATAAGAAAAACTGGCGTATTACTTTATGTGTCCTTGCTTTGATCCTGATCTTGATCTCTGCCTGGAATCTGATTCTGCTGGGGAAAGTATGAAAAAGAGCAATAGTTTAAATCATTATCGCTTAAACTTCCGTTTGGGAATGTTCTCCTTTTTGTCACATAGAATAACGGGGATGATATTAGTTGTTGCAGGCATAGTTATGCTCTTGGGTTTATCTGTTATTATGTTTGGTGCTTTTGCTTTTGATGAGTTATTGATTACTTTGGAATTGCCTTTTTTTGTTTTTTTAGCACACTTTCTTGCCATAGTATTATTCTGGCATGTTTTGAATGGTATTAAAATAATTTTGATCGATGTTTTTAAATTGGGACGCATTCAAGAAATACTGACATCACTTATTTTAATAGCATTTATTTTAGGTATTATTTTTTATTTTATTTACGTTTTTCCTTCTTCGGGTGTTGCATGAAAAATTACGATCTCATCATAGTTGGTGCAGGTATGACTGGTCTTCGTGCTGCTATTGAAGCCGTTAAACATGATCTGAATGTAGCCGTTATTAGTAAAGTTCACCCTATGCGATCCCATTCTGTTGTTGCTTCTGGTGGATTAAATGCGGCTTTGCCCAAGAAGTTAAACTCCGATTCTACAGACCAACATTATATAGATACTATGGAATGTGGCTACAATGCCTCCGAACATGACGCTTTAAATATCTTTGTAGAAGAAGCACCTAAAAAGATCAAGGAATTAGAAAGATGGGGCTGCTTATTTTCCCGTGAAAAAGATAGTAGTATAGCTGTCAGAAAAATGGGAGTTTCCACTTATCCCCGTACCATTTATTCCTCGGATAAAACGGGTCATGCCCTTATGAGCACTTTGTATGAACAATGTGTCCGTCTTCGACAAAACAAGCCCGACAAACTGAGATTTTATAATGAATGGTTTGTTCAAAAACTACTGGTGAGCAATAAAACAGTCGCAGGTGTAATCGCTTGGGATATAGCCACAGGTAATATGGAAGTTTTTTCTGCTAAAGCAGTTATATGGGCAACAGGAGGCTCAGGCAGAATTTATGCTTCCAGCTCAAGTTCTTTAGGCAGTTCCGGTTGGGCTTTGTCTGTGCCAATGCATGCCGGTGTAGCTTTAAGAGATATGGAATATATTCAATTTCACCCTACTCAATTATCCGGCTCTCATATACTTATTAGTGAGGCGGCAAGAGGCGAAGGGGGGTATCTGCTCAATCTCAAGAAAGAAAGATTTTTATCTACATATAAAGACACCAAAGATAATCTTGAACTATCTCCACGAGATGCTATTTCAAGAAATATTATGCGAGAAATTCTCGCAGGAAGAGGATTTGATGCATCCTGTGTACACTTGGATCTAAGACATCTTGGGAGTAGAAAGATTAAAAAGCAATTGCCGGGTATCAGAGAACTTTGTAAAACATATGCGGGTTTAGACCCTATCAGACAAAAAATACCGGTAACTCCCGGGCAGCATTATACAATTGGTGGTATTGCCACGAATGAGAAAGCCGAAACCAATATTGAAGGATTTTTTGCAGCAGGAGAATGCGCCTGTAATGGAATTCATGGTAGTAACCGAATGGGTGGAAATTCTCTTATGGAAACTCTGGTTTTTGGTGATATTGCAGCTAAATCAGCAGTTAAACATATCAAGCATAGATACCAAAAATTACCGAATAAACAATTTTATGAAAATTTCCTTGAGGACGAAAACAACAAAGTAAGAAAAATTTTAGCATTGAATAAAAACCCTGAAGAAAAAAAAGAAACGACAGTTATACAGAGGTCAATAGCTATAATAAAATCACGATCTCACCAAAAAAATAATGACGAAAATAAAATTAGAGTTGTTGATATCAGAGAGAAAATGCAAGCAACAATGGATGAACATGTCGGGATATACCGAGATGGTATGGGCCTTGTAGAGGCGGCACAAATTATTAAAGGTCTAAAAAATGATTTTGAACATAATTTGATCGTAGATGGCAAAGATAGCAGAGCTAACTATGGATTAATTGAAGCTTTTGAGTTAAAAGGGTCTTTGGATATAGCCGATGTGATTATCCAGGCAGCAAGCAAAAGGAAAGAAAGTATAGGAGTTCATTTCAGGAACGATTTTCCTGTATTTAAAGGTCGGCCAAAATATTCTTTGATAGTACTTAGAAAAAATCGTTTGCGCTTACGATATTTTCCTGTAAAAACGAAAATCAACCCATTAAAAACATTATTTGGTGAAAGCAATTTATTAAAGCCATGAAACAAAAAACATATAAGATCAAGGTGTTTAGATTCGATCCTCAAATTCATACAAAGCACGAATTTGAGACTTATCATGTGCCTAAAAAATCCGTCAAAACAATGATGGATGCCTTGCTTTATATCCGCGATCATTTTGACTCGACTCTGGCTTTTAGGTCTTCTTGCTTGCAAGGACGATGCGGATCTTGTATAATGCATATTAACGGAAAATACTCATTGGCTTGTGAAACAGCGATACGAAATGGACAAAATATTGTTCGTCCCATGGCGCAACTGGAGATCATCAAAGATCTCATGGTTGACATGGATCCATTCTGGGCTAAATATGAATTAATTAAACCTTATTTGGTTCGTCATTCAGGCGATAGTGCCCAAACTTATGCTAATCGAAAAGAAATGGATGCCATGGTGGACTGCATACTTTGCGGAGCCTGTTATTCTGCTTGTATGATGACCGGTATGAACCCTGAATTTCATGGACCAGCTGCTTATGTTGTTTTAAATCGTTTTCTAAAAGATGAACGGGATAGTATTCATGACCAGCGTATGGAGCTGATAAAAGGGGAAAATGGCGTTTTCCGTTGCCATAGTATGTATAATTGCAACCATGCTTGTCCCAAGAATGTAAAACCGTCCGAAAATATATTGGAAATCAAAAAAAATATCTGTTAATTCCAATGTTAGTCATTAAGTAAAAAAGGAGTCCCTGTGGAAGCAACAATCTCTCGTCAAATCGCAGAATATGCTGTTAATTTACGTTATGAAGATCTTCCTAAAGAAGTGATCCATGAAGTAAAAAGATATTTGTATGATTCGATTGGATGTGCTCTAGGAGCAATGCACACAAAAGATGTAAATATAATCAAAGAAATTTATGAGGAAATGGGAGGCAAAGAAGAGGCAACAATTTTTGGATTTGATCTCAAGATGCCTGCTGTTAATGCAAGTTTTTTAAATTCGCTGATGATCCGTGCATTGGATTATAACGATATTTACTGGAAAGAAGATCCCTCACATCCCTCTGATCTTATTCCTGCTGCTCTGGCTATGGCAGAAAGAGTTGGAGCTTCCATGAAAGATGTGATCGTGGCAATTGTTCTCGCTTATGAATTTGAACAGCGTATATGCGAATTTGGAAAACCCGGTGTCAGAGAAAGAAAATGGCATCATGCAACCTTGACTCAATTTGTTTCTCCCGTCGTAGCGGGAAAGACCCTTGGACTTAATGTTGATCAAATGGTTAATGCCATTGGTATTTCTGCTTGTCATAATCATACTATTGGATGTCCTACAGCAGGGAAATTAACAATGATGAAAAACACGGTCGATCCAATGGCAGTACAATCAGGCGTTTTAGCTGCATTAATGGCTGAGAAGGGGTATAGCGGAACTGAAGCCATCTTTGAAGGTAAAGAAGGTTTTATGGATGTGTTTGGTCCTGACTGGGATATAGAAGCCCTACTTGGTGGATTAGGTGAATCTTATCGCATTCTTCAGTGCTCGATGAAAGCTTTTCCAACTGAAGCACTGACGCATACGCATATTTCTGCGACAATCAAAATTATAAGCGAAAATAATATATCTTACAAAGATATTAAAAGCGTAAAGATTACGACAATAGCTAGAGCTTGTGACATTCTTTTTGACTCGCATAAATACAGACCAAAATCAAGAGAGACAGCAGATCATAGCCTGCCTTATTGTATTGCATGTGCATTGGTTGATCATAAGGTTACCACAAAAAGTTTTGACGATGAAAAGATCAATGATCCCCGAATTTGGGAAGTTATTGACAAGATCCAGGGTGAAGCATCCGAAGAATTTGAAAAGATGTTTCCGGCTAAACAGCCCTCAAGAGTTACAATCACTCTCAATAACGGTAAAGAATATAGCTTGTACTTAGAATATCCTAAGGGTGACCCGCGAGAACCTATGACAGAAGAAGATCTTGATGCAAAGGTCGAAGCACTCTGTGGTGATCGCTTTGATATTAAGAAGATAAAAGCTTTAGTATTTTCCTGCGAAGAAATGAGTGCAAGTCAATTTATGGAAGCCATCTAAGAATTTTAGAAAGCTCTATAAAGATATTGACTTAATTACTATAGTTTGTTACTTTATTAATAACATTGTCAAACTAAGTTATTGACGATAAATCTTAGGAGTCAGTAATGCGTTTAAAAACAACTTCGGTCATACTTTCAGTTTTACTGGCACTTGGCCTTTTTGCTCAAGAAAAAGCTCCCCGTAAGGATTTCTTTAAAAGTTTTTACGGGACATATTTCAGCTCTTCAGGTATTGAGATACCGCAAGATCAAATTGAGAGTGGTGATCTCGGGCTTAAAGATGTAATTAAACAATTAGAGGCACGTTACAATATAGATATTCCCGCTGAAGAAGAAGCGAAATTTAACACAGTTGAAGACGTGGTGGAATATGTGAATAAAGTAATCAAAGAAAGCGAAGCCCCGAGTATCCCTAAAGAAGGTGAAACAAGTTTTAAAGCCTCTGATACATTTTCCCCTACAGGAAAAGTTAATACCTGGGTAGTTAAGGTATTTGCTTCTTATGGTTTGGTTGAGCCCGCCGGTTTAACGGGTGATCAAGGCTGGGATGGTAATTTATTTGGAGGCGAAGCTTTCAATGTTTTAGATAATATGTACACCAACGATATTGGTATAATGTTTCATCCCTTTGCTATAAGCAAAAAAGCAAGCCACATACCTTATTCTCTTGGTTTAGCTTTTGACTATGCTTCTTTCAATCATTGGGGTCCAACGTCTGCTGCACCACGCGATACAACGGCAAGTCGTTGGGGAATAAGTCTGATATTTCAACAAGATCTTACCGGAAGAAAAAAAACATGGTCAGAAAGCGGAATATATATTCAAGAGAGTATAAAAGTCTCTGTTCATGATTATGGCTACTATGATGATTACCTTCAGGGTGATGGATATGTATCCTTTGGGCTGGGATTAACTCAAGGTGCCTATGTATCTATTTTCGATATTAAATTTTATCAAACAGTTGCTTATAGTCCGGGATTACACGCTGACTATCCTGCCTTGAAACTATTTGATTTTTCTTATCAAAAAGGAATATTAGATTTTGAGATGGGGATAAGAGTCGGGATAGCGCTTAGAATTTAGCTTAGAGACGCTTTTAAAATAAAAGTTTAATTAAAGTAAAATAAATTGACATTAGGCTAAAACGAAAGTATATTAATCTGTGATTGATATAAATTGGAATAAATGAAAAAAATAAATAGAGGAGTTTTAAAGATGAAACGAATAGTTATAGTTCTATTAGCACTTGCCCTTGCAACATTTGCTTTTGCAGAAGGTTTTTGTTTTAAAGGTTATGTGAATGGTGGTATCAATGAACCTGGTATGCTTGGTACGTCAGTTGGTGGTTATTACCATAATACTACAGAAACTGGTTATAATGTTAGATTGGGTGCCCGTAAACATTTAAACGATTTTTATGTAATGCCTGAAGCTTTACCATTGGAACTGCAATTTGGTTTAGGTTTTCAGCAGAATCCAGCAAAAGGTTCCACATCTGAAGATTTAACAGCTCTTACTTTTAATATGGATTTTCTTTATCCTGTTCATGAAATTGTTTCTATACCTCTAATTGGCATTTCACCATTTTTAGGTCTCGAATACGATTTTCATATGTATCGTAATGGTAATGGTGGTGAAACTTGGAATGCACATATGATAGGTATCAATGCCGGTATTATGTTTGATTTGGATCTATCAGAGCGTCTTGCTTTGGAGTTGACCATGGCTAATCCATTTAACTTTGGTCTATCATCAAGAATCCCCAAGGTTTTTACATCACAAGCTTATGCTAACTTAGGTTTATCTTACGTGTTTGAACTCTAAGACTGATGTAGTTTATATTTGAGCCTCGCTAATGCGGGGCTTTTTTTATAACTTGAAAAACATTTTTTTTGTGTCTGAAATGTGTATATTTAGACATTAAATATAGGAGCTAAAAAATGAATGAATTTATCTTTCGCGAATATGATATACGCGGTGTTGTAAAAGAAGACTTTACTGATGATGTTGTCATTAATTTAGGTAAAGGTTTTGGAACCTGGCTGATCCGTAAAGGTGCAAAGAATTTGGCTTTGAGTGGTGATATCCGTGGGACAACTCCACACTTAAAAGAACTTTTTGCAAAGGGAGCTATGTCAACGGGTTTGGATGTGGTTGATATTGGTATTTTACCAACCCCTTTGAACTACTATTCTCAGTTTATAAGACCCGTTGATGCTGCTTGCCAGATCACCGGATCACATAATCCACCTGAATTTAATGGCTTTAAACTTTCTTATAATAAACAAGCTTTTTTTGGAGCTCAGATCCAAGAAATCAAAGAACTCATTTTGGCTCAGGATTTTGAAGAAGGTAAAGGCAAGCTATCATACGACAATACAATTAAAGAAGCATATTTAAAAGAAGTAATATCTAAGATCAAGATCGAAAGAAAAATGAAAATCATTGTTGATTCTGGCAATGCTGCGGGTGGATTGGTTGCTCCAGAGTTATTTAAAGCTTTAGATAATGTTGAGCTTACGGAACTTTATTCTGAAATTGATGGAACCTTTCCTAATCATCATCCTGATCCAACAGTAGAAAAAAATATTGCTGAACTTGTTAAAATGATGAAAACCGGCAAATATGATATTGGTATTGCCTATGATGGTGATGCGGATCGTATTGGAGCTGTGGATAATAAGGGCCGTATTATCTGGGCTGATCAGGTTATGACACTTTTCTTGCCTGAAGTTATCTTAAAGCCAGGTACACCTATTGTATTTGACGTAAAATGTTCTCAGGTATTAGAAGATGCAGTTCGTAAACATGGTGGTGAGCCAATTATGTGGCGGACCGGCCATAGCGTTCTTAAACAGAAAATGAAAGAACTTAAAGGTCCTTTCGGTGGAGAAATGAGTGGACATATATTCTTTGCTGATGACTACTATGGTTATGATGATGCTATTTATGTTTCTGCTCGTCTTGTTCAGACGATTTCTCGTGGCGATAAATCTCTATCTGATTATCTTGATGAGTTACCAAAGTTCTTTTCTACACCCGAGATAAGGCTTCATGCGGAGTCCGATCAGGTAAAATTTGATATTGCTGATAAAGCCTTTGAATATTTCTCCAAGAATTACGATTGCATCACTGTGGATGGTGTTAGAATTCGCTTTGATGAAGGCTGGGGGCTTGTAAGAGCTTCTAATACTCAACCTGTTATAGTAATGCGCTTTGAAGCAAATTCACCCGAAAAATTGGAAGAATACAAAGCGCTTGTAATGGATAAATTATCTGAGTTTGGAACCCTAAAAGAAGATAGTCACTAGGTGATATTTCAACAATTTTATAAAAAGTTCATTTTAGATTTTAAAAAAGAGTATGAGGGCGGCGTCGTAAAGACGCTTCCCTTATCATTCTATGGACCCATTCATTATACCTTAAATAATCCCGGTAAACAAATTCGTCCTGCTCTGCTATGTGCTGTGTATTCCGCTTTAAGTGCCGGTAAAATTTCCAAAGCTATTCCTGCAGCCAAAGGCATAGAAATGATTCATAATTTTACTCTTATACATGATGATATTATGGATGGAGACGATATTCGCCATGGACATTCTACAGTCAACGCTAAATGGAATGACAATGTTGCTATTCTTGCAGGAGATGGTCTGTTTGCAATTGCTTTGCAGCAGTTTGAGGCCTATTGTGATCAGCCGGAATTATTCTCTAAAATAATGCCTGAAGTACTAAATGCTGTTATTGTGGTCTCGGAGGGACAAGCTGAAGATCTTGAGTTTGAAGATAGGGATGATGTCCGCTTAGAAGAATATCTTGAGATGGTCTCGAAAAAGACAGCAAAACTATTATCTGTTTCAGCGAAGATTGGTGCTTTGTTGGCCGGTGCTGATGACGGTATATGTCTTTTGATCGAAAAAATTATACATGAACTGGGCATAGTGTTTCAAATACAAGACGATCTTCTTGAGCTTACCGCTGATGAAGCATTAATGGGTAAAAGTTTAGGATCTGATCTTGTTAAGAGGAAAAAAACATTTCCATTTTTATATGCTAAAGAATTATTGGATGCAAATCAGTGGAATTATTTTTTAGATATAATCGACTCTAATCATATTGAAAACAATGGAATATTGCCTGCAAAAGAGTTTTTAAAAGATAATTTAATATTTGATAAGATATATAAGCTTATTAAATTACGACATGCTAGTATTCAAGAAATGATAAATGGACTTCCAGCAGAAAGTCAGGAAACGTTCACCAGCATTGTCGAATTCGTTATGAATAGGAAATATTAATGACAAGTAAAGAAGTTAAAATTCTAAATAAACAGGGTCTTCATGCAAGGCCGGCAACCGCAATGGTTAACACAGCAGCCCGCTTTAAATCCGAAATTTTTATTTCCAGAGATAAAAAAAAAGTGAATGGTAAATCTATTCTGGGTTTATTGGTGCTAGCAGCTGAGTCCGGTGCCGTTTTAAAAATTGAAGCTAATGGTCCGGATGAAGTAGAAGCCGTTGATGCCTTGGTTGACCTGATAACTGATCATTTTGGAATGGGTGAGAACATTTAAGCATGATTAAACATGATAAAATAAATTTTCTAAATGGGAAATCTTCTTCGGCCGGGATTACCATCGCATCAGCCTATGTAAGAAAACTTGATCAAAAGATCATAGTTCCCCGAACTAAGATCTCAGCCGATATGATTTCTGATGAAATGAAAAAGCTCGAAGAGGCAAGGGAATTAGTGTCGCAAGAACTCGAATTGGTTCGCAGTAAAATTGAAGAGCGCCTCGGAAAATCTTATAGCGATATCATTTCTGCTCAATTAGCAATTGTCAAGGATGAAGAACTCTATCGTGAAGTTCAGGCTTACATAGAAGAACATCATGTAAACATGGCCTATGCTTTTAAGCTTGTAATCAATAGATATATAGAAATGTTCGAGGAGCAAAACTCAGAGTTTTTCAGTGAACGCCTTGAAGATATTAAGGATATTAAACAAAGAGTACTTCGTGCAATCACTTCTAAAAAAACAATGTTATCTTCATTTGATCTAAATGAATCGACTATCTTTGTTTCCCGTGATCTTAATCCTACAGATATAGTTATGCTTGTTTCGGAGAATGTTACCGGTTTTATCACCGAATTTGGTGGTGTGACTTCTCATGTTGCCATTCTTGCTAGGGCGATGAATGTACCCATGATAACCGGTGTAAAATCAGCTCTGGAAAACATTGAAACCGGGGACAGATGTATTCTTGATG
Organism: uncultured bacterium; assembly: GCA_964572745.1. Classification (GTDB taxonomy): domain Bacteria; phylum Fidelibacterota; class Fidelibacteria; order Fidelibacterales; family Fidelibacteraceae; genus M50B103. The sequence continues at coordinate 6,829 of CAZNFT010000014.1, read as the reverse complement.
GAAATAGCGGAAAAGTTTTTATTAACCCCAGTGAAGAATTATTAGATGAGTATAGGCTGGAAATATTAGAACTTGATAAAGAAGATGAAATTTTTATCTCTGAAAATGAAAAACAGGCTCAAACCCGGGATGGGTTCACAATAAAACTTGGCGCTAACATATCTTTGCCTTTTGAAGTCAAATACGTTAAAAGATATGGTGGAAAAGGTATTGGACTTTATCGAACTGAGTATTTTTATCTTATGAAACAAAGTCTTCCTAAAGAAGAAGAATTGTTCCAAGAATATGTTCAGGTTGTTAAGGGCATGGAAGGAATGGAGGTTGTGATCAGGACCATAGACTTGGGTGGCGACAAAATGTCCTCTCTGATAGACCAGAATATAAGAAATGAGTCAAACCCATTTATGGGATATAGAGCTATTCGTATTTGTCTGGATCAACCGGAATTATTCAATACGCAGTTACGAGCTATATTTCGTGCATCTGCTTTTGGCAAGGTATCACTACTTATTCCTATGATCACTCACATTGAAGAGCTGATTGAAAGCTTAGATTATATTGATCAGCTAAAAAAGGAATTGCGCAAGGAAAATATTCCCTTTGATGAAAATATGAAGATCGGTATGATGGTAGAAACCCCTTCTGCTGTTGTAAATATCGAAGCATTTGTTAAAAAGGTCGATTTTTTCTCTATTGGTACAAATGATCTCACCCAATATACACTGGCTGTTGATCGCGGAAACGAAAAAGTTACTAATGTATATAACCATTATGATCCGGCAATTATTAAAATGATCTTTAAGGTTGTTGAAGCTGCTCATGCAGCGCAAAAGGAAGTCTTTGTTTGTGGCGAGATGGCAACAGAAGCAAAAGCGATCACACTGTTTTCTGCAATGAAAGTTGATGGTTTATCTGTTGCTCCACAATATATTGGTATTGTAAGAGATCTTATTATTGCCTGCGATCAAAAAGAAGCTGAAAAGCATTTAGCCAGTATTCTCAAAATGGATACCAGAAAAGAAATAATAGATTATTTAGATAAAATATCTAGAGCTATTTTATAGAATCATCAGAAAGACTTGTTAAGGCTTGACGCGCTGCCCTTTGACTGGCAGCTTTTTTTGTGGTACCGGTTCCTGTACCCAACCATTCTTTGCCAACTAAAACAGAGATCTCAAAATATTTTCCGTGCGCCGGTCCTTCTTCGTGCGTTGTAACAAACTTTGGCATTCCATGACCGTGCTGCTGACAGTATTCCAGTAGTTTACCTTTGTAATTTTGAATTTCTGCGGCAGGTAAAAGTCGTTTGTGTTTCGAAAGTAAAGTCTGATATGCAAAATTATAGGCAGCTTTAAAACCACCATCTAAATATAAAGCCCCAATAAATGATTCGTAAATATCGCAGAGGACAGAAGAGGCGTTTCTTAAATTATCATTTTCTCCGCTTTTCCCCAGAATGAGTAACTGTCCGAAATGTAGCCCTCTTGCAATAGAAGCTAAAGTGGTACGGTTAACGAGTTTAGCTCTCATTTGAGTTAATTCACCTTCTTTAGCATTGGCAAATTGTTCAAATAGAAAACGTGTAACGATCATTTCGACAACAGCATCTCCCAAGAACTCGAGACGTTCGTAGGAATCAACCTTAGTTTGGGTTTCGTAGTTAATGGCCGATGTATGCGTAAAGGCTTGTTTAAGAAGCTCTTCATCATCAAAAGAATATGGGTAAACAAGGTAAACATTCTTTGCCAGCTTATGAGGTTTACCGGGAAAGAATGAAAAGTATAATGACTTTAATTTATGTATAATTTTTGCCATAATTAAAAATTAGGCATATAAAATACAAGAACGATTTACTCGTTCTTGTATTTTAATAAGCAAATTTTTCTTAATTGTCTTTAGGCGTAATAACCGGACGGCCTTTGTAATAGCCACAATGCTGACATACATGATGTGGCATTTTTGGTTGTCCGCAATGTTCACAAGTAGAAACGGTAGCAGCTTTGAAGGTATAATGAGTTCTTCTTTTAGCTCCGCGTGTGTGAGACAATCTTCGTTTTGGATTAGCCATTTATTCCTCCGCACTTTCAAGCGATTTTCTAAGTTCTTTCAGAGAATCCCATCTGGGATCTATTTTCTCTTTCTTGCATGTACAGGACTCTTTGTTAAGATTAGCTCCACAAGAAGCGCACATGCCTTTACATGTGTCTGAACATACTTTTTTAAAAGGTAGATTCAGAAGTATCGTGTCCTGGATATAAGGTTTAAGATCAATTTTTATATCCTGAGGGTCCAAATACATTATATTATCATCTCTGTCAACCTTTTCTTCAGAAGTATAAACAACTTCAAAATCATGGTTTATCTTTTGAGCGTATTTCTCAAGACAGCGATCACAGGTCAATTCAATAAGGGTGGAGAAATGTCCCTTTACAGTATATGTTTCTCCTGTTAGATATATGTCTGCTTGTACTTTGACATCTTCCCTTAATTCGGGTATACCTAATGTCTCCTTATTAACTGAAAATTCAAAGAGCTTTTTATCAACTGAGATTTGTGATATCAAAATTTTCATAGCCTGCTAAGATAAAATAGAAATTGTTCTTAGTCAAGGTTTTATATGTGTAATTAATACGTCCAAAAATATGCAAAATAAGAGAAAACCCCAACATTGATGCTGAGGTTTTCTGAGTGTTTTATGTGATTCTAAATTTTCTTATTAAAGTCTATCGACCCAAGGTTCATAATCGCTTGTATTGATCAGATGCTGTTTATAGGAGTTTGCTTGCTTGTAAGTTTCAAAATGACCAATACGAATACGGTAATAAGTATCTCCTTTAACTACAGCTGTTTGAATAAAGGCGTCGTAGCCATCCTTTTTTAAACGATTTAATAGTTCGTTTGCATTAGCCTGGTTTCGTGAAGATGCTATCTGAAGTGTATATTTGGCATTAATATGAGTTGTTTTATCAGTGCCAACTATTTTACCTTTTTCATCAATGACTTCAGTTTTTGTTTCGGTAATATATTTTGCTTCCTCTTTAACTTCGTTTGGGTCTTGTCCCGGTAGGGGAGCTGTTTTCCACTGATTCGGTGTTTTGCTTATGGTTGTTTTTTGATGTATGACTTTTTCTTTAATGACGGGGACTTCAACGATCTTCGGAGGTAGTTTTTCTATTGGTTTTTCTTGAATGATGGTTATTGTATCTGGTTTTTTCTCAGTTTCAATTGTACTTAAATAATTGGCTTGCCCTTCGACATTGAAAGTAAAATTTTTATTGATAAAATCTCCCTGAGATGTGATCATGTTCAACCTGACAATGTATTTTCCAGCTTGATCTGGAATGAAAGTGACATTTGGATGGTAGTTCGATGGAATGAAGTCCCGTGGATCAAGTCTGGATGTTGGGGGCTTTGTATCAAAGGACCATTGGTATTTGATAACATTTTCTGGACGTTTGAAATCATCAATATCTACGGTTGAGCCTACCGTTACATAATTATCCTTTGAACAACTAATAAGCATAAATAATGCTAAGATGATCAAAAGAATTTTTGGGTACTTGGACATAAAACCTCCAGTATTTGCTTTATCTATAATTTTACGTTTTTAAAAGAAAAAGGCAATCTCTTTTTTTGCATTTTCAGGACTATCTGATCCATGAACTGCATTACGTCTTATGGTTTCGGCATATTTCTTCCGAATTGTTCCTTCTGCTGCTTTTTCGGGATCAGTCTTTCCCATCAGAGTTCTGTAATCCTCTATTGCATTGTCTTTTTCAAGCAGTAAAGCAATAATGGGACCACTGTTTATAAATGCGACCAGGGGTTCATAAAACTCTTTATCCTTATGAGCTGAATAGAATGCTCTTGCCTGATCTTTAGATAGCTGCAGCATTTTTATTGCTTTGATCTCAAATCCTGCATCTAATATTTCTTGTATAATAAGTCCCTGATATTTTTTTTCAATAGCATCCGGTTTGATCATTGCAAGTGTTTGTTCTTTCATACTATCCCTATTGTTGATTAGTTAGCTTCTAATGCAATCTTAACAATATCCTTAAATTCTTCGACAAAAACAAACTTAATACCTTTTTTTACCATTTCAGGAATTTCTATAAGGTCTGATTCGTTGGCTTTTGGTAGAATTATAGTTTTTATTCCCATTCTTTTCGCAGCAGTTGCTTTTTCGCGAAGACCTCCAATGGGTAAAACTCTACCTCTCAGAGAAATTTCACCCGTCATGGCTACTTTATGATTTACTTTTCGGCCTGTCAGGCAAGATAGTAGAGCAGTAGTAATAGTAACACCTGCCGAAGGGCCATCCTTTGGAATAGCTCCTGAAGGGAAATGAATATGAATATCCTGGTTCGTGAATTTTGAAGGATCTATCCCGAATTTCTCGGCTGAGGATCTTAAAAATGAGATTGAAGTTTCCACGGATTCTTTCATAACATCACCAAGTAAACCGGTCATTTTATATTGACCTTTCCCCAGCATGAGGTTAACCTCAACCGGAAGTACATCGCCACCGCTTTGCGTGTAAGCAAGACCGATAACAATCCCGATCTCGTTTTTCCCGGGTAAATAATCTTTAAATATTTTTTTAGGACCCAAGAATGTTTCAAGATTATTCAAGTCAAGAACGATCTTTTCATGTTCAATGTTTCTGGCGAATTCTCTTGCCGATTTACGGCAGATTTTTGCAATTTCACGCTCAAGAGAGCGGACTCCGGCTTCCATAGTGTAATTTTCAATAATAGTAGAAATTGACTTAGGTGTAAATTTTATTTGTTTATTGTTGAGTCCGTTTTGCTCAATTTGCCGTGGGATAAGAAATTTCTTGGCTATTTGAACTTTTTCAGGAGTGATATATCCCGGCATGTTAATGAGTTCCATTCTGTCTAGTAAGGCCGATGGAATACTGTGAGTGCTATTGGCGGTTGCAATAAAGAAGACTTTCGAAAGGTCAAAGGCCACCTCGAGATAATTATCCCTAAAATCTTTATTTTGTTCAGGATCCAGAACTTCTAAAAGAGCTGATGATGGGTCGCCACGAAAATCGCTACCAATTTTATCAACTTCATCTAGCATCATCACAGGATTTTGAGAACCGCATTTTTTAATATATTGAATAATGCGTCCGGGCATCGATCCTATGTATGTCTTTCTGTGGCCACGGATCTCAGCTTCATCTCGCATTCCACCGACGGAAAAACGAATAAATTCGCGATGCATAGCACGGGCAACACTTTTTCCAATAGAAGTTTTTCCCACTCCCGGAGGACCAACAAGACAGAGGATTGGGCTTTTGGCATCTTTCTTGAGCTTTAAAACAGATAAAAATTCTAAAATACGGTCTTTAACATCATCCAGACCATAATGATCTTCATTAAGGATTTTCAGAGCCTCGTCAATCTCCAAACGATCTTCTGTATATTTTTCCCAGGGAAGATCAAGTATCCAATCAATGTAAGATTTACTTACCGTATATTCTGAAGAATAAGGCGACATGAGAGAAAGTCGCTCAGTTTCTTTTTCCACAGCTTTTTGGGCTTCTTCTGTCAATAAAGTTGAATCTATGCGTGTATTAATATCTTTCAGGTCCGAATCGTCATCATCAGATTCGCCCAGCTCTTTTTTTATAGCCTCCAATTGCTCGCGCAAAAGAAATTCTCGCTGCTGTCGGGTGACCTCTTTATTTACATGTTCATTGATCTTTGCATTGATCTCTATGACTTTAAATTCTTTTTGCAGAGCCTTTGCAAGAAGGTCTAAGCGTTTGCAAATATCAAGTTCTTGCAAGAATTCGTATTTTTCGCTGATCTGGATATTTAGGGAAGACGCAATAAGGTCGGCAAGTTTCGAAGGATCTTCTATAGAAAATATCACGTCCTGAATTTCTTCGGGGAAGATAGGAGAAATAGAGATGATTCTCTGAAAAAGATCAGAGATAGTCCTGATATAAGCTTCTGCTTCCAATTTAGGAGCAGGGATTTCTTCCAAGCGTTTGATAATAGCTAAACGGATTTTATCCTTTGTTTCCAGTTCCTGATCTATCTTAATTCTGTACAGGCCGCGTAACAGTATTCTGGTGGGGCCTTCTGAAGCTTGCATTATTTTAAGAATGGAACAAGCTACACCGGTTTCCAGAATGGCACCCTCCTCGTTTTCGGGTGAAACGGATAATAATTGTGTAAAAACACCAATTGTTTTATCGCTTTTTAAGGCTTCATTTATTAAATGTTGCTGATCTTCATTGCGAATCATTATTTGAAAAATAATATGAGGTAGGGGCACAATGCCTTCTACAGGTAAAATACGCATTGTCGGGGGCGTTATGTCTGAAGATTTTATTTCTTTTGTCATTTATATTAAACTCCATTGCATTACTTAATTTAAAGATTAAAGCCATAATAAAAAAGATTATTCGTAAAGCTGTGGATATTGCGTATTGGACACTGTGTATTGGGTCGTGAGGATTTTTCAAGAAGAATATGAATACAAGAAGGCATTAGGTCAAAGTTTACTCTACAGAGGCCCAAATTGTCGGGGCTATATAGAGGTCATCAGGAATTATTCCTTAGGATCATGAGTGATTATTAAAGATGGCTCCAGAGTCGCCGGTAAATTTTATTAGGGATAAGAAAAAAATCCTGCATATCCTGTCAGAAAAGCAATCCAGTCTATCCCGTTATCCTGTCAGAAAAGCAATCCAGTATATCCCGTTATCCTGTCAGAAGAGCATTCCAGTATATCCTGTTATCCTGTCAGAAGAGCAATCCAGTATATCCCGTTATCCTGTCAGAAGAGCAATCCAGTATATCCCGTT
>CAZNFT010000013.1:0-43562 GCA_964572745.1 uncultured bacterium | reverse complement strand
CTATTTTTTTCATAGAATTAGTGTCGAATTCAAAGAAACACAATAAAGGGTGAATTTATTACATGATCATAATTAAAAATAAAATATCGAAGCGCCTGGCACTTTTAACGATTCTAATTGCTTTTAGTTCTTGTTCTAAGGTAATGGAATGGCCGGAATCTCCACTTTACAATTTTGAAACAGAGACCGAAACGAGTAAATACACTGATATTGAAGCAGCTAAACAAGCAATTGTAGGACATTATGCCCATTATGATGTGGTCGCCTATGAAGACACTACAACCAGAACCACCATGCGGACTTTTATTATTTCCTATGGCTTTACTGATTATTACCTCGAAGATGGAAAATTAATGCAATCGGACCGTTTTGTTCACTCCGAACAAAAACTAAGTAATATAAATGCCAGTTCTGTTTTTAGTGATGCAGCTGTTCAAGCTATTAAACCTCGGGTCCAGGAAGTGGAATTAACTCAAAAAGATGGTCGCTGGCATATTTATCGTCCGGCTACTCCCACACTATTAGGAGTTAAAGGAGATGCATCTAAACCTCTGCCAAAAGATGCAAATGATCCTAATTTGACTGATCCTGACAATGATGGACATCCGGGAGTTACCGTTAAGATCAGTGTTGGAAATTTCTTTGAGGGAGAAATATATATAAGCCGACGAGAAATATTCAATAATTATTTGACTTTGAATAATAATGGCACGATCACAGGCTATAATGTAGATAAATCAGAGCAATTTGTGATCGGTGCTTCTAAAAAAATATTAGCTCAGCCCTCAAATAATGTTCAACATCCCGATATGGGTTTAAGCCCAATTTTATTGGTCCCCATCAGCGAAGACATTGATACACCGGAAGAACTTATGGCACTTAGAGATGAACTTTTCCCAAAAGAACCTGAATTTATTAATAAATAAAAAATAGATCTTATAAGTCAAAGACGCACCGTAGCCCCTGCAAAGGTCTGCCAGAATAATTCATAAGCGAGAAGTCAGAATGACGGGAAACAACTCATACGTTACCCTGCCCTGAATATTCGGGGTTTAATAACAGCAGAAAAATCCTACACATAAAAAGAACCCCGGTGGGGTTCAATAATTTTATTTTTCATAGTTGAGAGTAAATTCTTATTTACAATTGCATTCTACACTTCCACGATTCCATATTTTATAGCTCTTCCTTTTACCTGACGACGTCTGACCTTCTTATCTCCTTAACCTCAAGTTTATCCTAATCAACGATTAACGATTCAAATGATATAAGATAAATGCAAACATATCGGTGTATTCATCAATGATCATGGCGGTGGGTTTACCGCTTCCATGACCGGCCTTTACGGCAATACGTATCAATGTAGGCAGATCGCCGGTATTCTTGGCTTGGATCTCGGAAATATATTTGAATGAATGCGCCGGGACCACGCGATCATCGTGATCGGCCGTGCTTACCATTATTGCGGGATAATCCTGAGCTTTTACATTGTGGATAGGTGAATAATTCAGCAAATAATTGAACATGTCCTCGCTATCATCGACTGTGCCATAATCCGTTGCCCAGGCATAACCAATAGTGAATTTATGGTATCTCAGCATATCCATTACGCCAACGGCGGGAAGAGCGACTTTAAAAAGATCAGGTCGCTGATTGACAACAGCACCAACTAAAAGTCCACCATTGGATCCGCCGCGTATGGCAAGTTTAGCGGAATTTGTGTACTTGCGATCGATCAGATATTCTGCAGCACTGATAAAATCATCAAAGACATTTTGCTTTTGCATTAAAGTCCCTGCCTTATGCCATGCTTCGCCGTACTCTCCACCACCTCGGATATTTGCGACGGCATAAACGCCTCCCTGCTCCGCAAAGAAAAGCGATGATTTGGCAAATCCCGGTGTAAGGCTGACATTAAAACCGCCATAGCCATATAAAAGCGTAGGATTATTTCCGTCCAGCTCTATCCCCTTTTTGTGGAAAATCGTCATCGGGATGCGTGTTCCATCCTTACTTTCATAGAATTCTTGCTTAACGACAAAATCATTGGGATCGAATTTAAGCGGAGGTGTGAAATATTCTTCCGATTTGCCGGTTTTTGTATGATATTTATAAATGGTTCCGGGTGTATTGTAAGAGCTGTAAGAATAAAATGCAACTTTGCCTTTCTTGCTACCGCTAAACCTACCAACACTGCAAATCCCCGGCAACTCAACGTCCCCAAGGTCCTTGCCTCTCATACTATAAATTTTAACTTTTGAACTCACATCGACCATATAATTCACGAATAACTTTCCTCCGCAATGTGAAATACCCTGAAGAGTATTGGAAGTTTCAGGAATGATCTCCTCCCAGTTTTCAGGAGCAGAATCTTTGGGATCGATGGCAATGACTCTGTATTTTTGAGCTTTGTGATTCGTCTGGACAAGCGCCTTTCCTCTTTCAAAAGCAATGGGAATAAAATCGTGATCAAACCCTTTGGCAAGAAGCATAATGGGAGAATTTTTCTTATATAAATTCTTGATATACAAAGAATTACCTGTAGTTGACTCTGTTTCGGATATAAATAAATATTTATTCTCTTCATCCAAAGATGCCGTGTACATGCGCTTAGGATCATTGGGATTCGAAAAGATCAACTCATCTTCAGACTGATCACTATAATAGCGATGAAAATAGATTTTCTGAAAACTATTCGCCTGAGATAATTCATCGCCTTCCTGTGGCTGATCATAGGCAGAATAGAAAAATCCGTCTTTATAACAGGCAAGATTAGAAAATTTCACCCATTTGATATGATCTTCCAGCATTTTTCCGCTTGCAATATCCATGACAAAGATTTCATTCCAGTCAGAACCTGAACGCGCAATTTTATAAACAAGGTATTTTCCATCGGGCGATACATCCATGCCGGTATAAGCTACGGTTCCATCATCACTCAGCTTATTGGGGTCAAGAAGTACGCGTGGCTCGTCATCTACTTTGTCCATAATATATAAAACGGACTGATTTTGCAGGCCGTCATTTTTAAAGACAAACCAGCGACCTGCTATAGTAAAAGGAGTCCCTGTTTGGGGATAATCCCATAACTCAGTCAAACGCTGCTTGATCTCATCTCGACCAGGAAGCTTATTCAAATATGAAAAAGTCACTTCATTCTGTTTTTTCACCCATTCGGCTGTTTCTGCAGAATTATCATCCTCGAGCCAGCGATAAGGATCTTCAACTTTTGTGCCATAAAATGTATCAACAACATTCTCTTTTCGTGTTTCAGGGTATTTCATTGTATCATCCGCTATAAGGTTTGAAAATATACTCACTATTGCTAGGAATAAAATCATCGGTTTTTTCATTATATCTCCATTGATATTTTTCATTTTTGTCTGCAGAATACATAAGCGCAGGACAAGTGCAAAAATAAGCAATTTATCTCTAAAAGGAATGATTTTTCCGGTCTTGAAGATAATATGTCATCCCGGATTTAGACTGTGATAACAAAGACTTTCTTTGACAAGATAACCTGGATTGTATTTGACAGGATAACTCGATATACAAGATTGTTTTTGACGGGATAACGGGATGCTTTAGATTAATTCAGATGGAATAACCCTCCTTCGCCGCCAACTTCGCCTCAGCCTGCGCCACCAACTTCGCCAAGGCTTCGTCGCTCAGGAAGGTTTCGGATGGCACGGTTCTACTTCGCTCCTACGGAGCTTCGAAGAACATGCTCTACTTCATCCGTCAGCTGACGGACTTCGAAGAGTAAGCTCCTAAGCCCTGAGCTTCTCAGCCTCTTACCTTCTTACCTTCTTATCTTCTCAAAAGTTCAGTATTTATCGTTCTTTTCGACCAGTCGGCAGCTGTTTTGCAAAGGAGATGGCAGGTCCCTAGGTTAAAGATATTAGGACTCGTGTTTCACGAGATCTTTATACCATATATTCATGCTTTCAATATTACCTGAGATATTGGTATTGTTTTTTAATCTGCCTGCAAAAGTATAAGCAGCTTTGGCAAAGGTGATATTCATACCGGGTGAAATGGCACGTGCAATGGTAAATGCTGTTTTATAGCCCTGCTTTTTCATGGCTTCTTCCATTTCTTGCAAAAGATATTGCGCGTATCCTCGGCCTCGCCAGTCTGGCATGGTCGCAAAATCTGTCATTTCACAATATTTATTTTCTTTATTTTTTTCTGCAGATGCCAAAGCAACAATTTTGCCTTTTTTTTCAATACAAAAATAATCAAGATTTCCTGTCATCATTTGCCTTAAATAAGAAATATCATGAATGGGAAAAGGATAAGTTTTAAACACCTTTTCATAGATCTCTTTCATGCGTGGCAGATCATCTTCAGTGCAGGTCCGGATAGTGAATTTATCTGATTTTTGCTTGACTGACCTTGTTTTTTTCTTTTTCAATGCCAGCTGAAGATTTTTTTCGTAGATCTGTTTTTTGCCTTCTTCTTTTCTAGCTTTATCTAAATAGTAAGCTAAAAATAAGGCTTCATGGTTGTCTGGATACATCCCGGGAATTCTAGCTTCAGGAACAAAATCTTTCGCTAAAAAGGGAGCTGATTTGCTTTCATTGATTTTTGCAAATATTTTACCATAGCCATTTTCTTCGGCAATTTTAATCAATCTTTCGGGAAGTGTCTTCAGATCTTTGTCACTGGCTTCTAATAGATATATTCTATCATTGAAGGCACCATGTTGTATCAAGGATCCACAGTCTAATTTTTCTATTATATCATTCATTATTATTTATTTCTTCTTTTATGTCGTTGGTTATTTCTTGGAATTAATGAAATTGCATCATCATAATCCGCCAGAAGTTTTTCTATACCTTCTGCCTTGTATTCATTAGCATCCTCCAAGAGCAATTCTCTCTGGCAATTATCACAATCCCTGTCGCAAAATGAGGGTTCGTAGGAATCAGGTTCTTTGTAAGTGGAAATAATCCCCTCGTAATTTCTGAGAACAACTTTGTTTGTTGACCAAGAAATGAGGTAATTCGGCATAATGGGAATTTTACCGCCGCCACCGGGTGCATCAATAACATAAGTCGGGACGCAAAAGCCACTGGTATGCCCGATGAGACTTTCCAGGATCTCAATACCCTTTCCAACCGGTGTTCTAAAATGCTCTAAACCTTCGGAAAGATCACATTGATACAAATAATACGGTCGTACGCGGTTCTGGACCAATTTTTGTACCAGCGATTTCATAATTCTTGGGCAATCGTTCACGCCGGCAAGAAGTACTGACTGATTCCCCATGGGGAAACCGGCATCTGCAAGCTTTCTGACTGCAGTCCGCGACGAGTTTGTCAATTCTCTGGGATGGTTAAAGTGAGTATTTATCCATAATGGCTGATGTTTTTTTAACATATCAACAAGTTCATCAGTAATGCGGTAAGGAAGCACAACGGGAGCTCTTGTCCCTATGCGAACAACTTCTACATGCTCAATATTATCCAGCTCTGTCAGGATCCAGTCAAGATAGTCATCCGGCAGCAAAAATGGATCTCCACCGCTAAGCAAAACATCACGAACCTGGGGTGTTTTACGAATATAATCCAGGCCTTTTTGTATCTGTTTTTTATCAGGAATACTATCAAAATCCCCTACCTTGCGTTTGCGGGTGCAATGTCTGCAATACATAGCACAAGTATTAGAAACCAGGAATAGAACGCGGTCCGGATAGCGATGTGTTAAACCGGGTACAGGACTATCCTTATCTTCGCTGAGCGGATCCAGCATGTCATTTTTATTTACAGTCAGTTCATCGATAACCGGAAAGCTCTGCCTGAATATCGGATCATTTTGCAGATCGTCGGTATTAATAAGCGATAAATAATAAGGCGTAATGGACATAGGAAATTTCGATGTGATCTCTGCATAGCTTTCACGGATCTCATCCGAAACTTTAATGCTCAGTAATTTTTCAAAGCTATCAAGATCACGAACAGTGTGACGAAGCTGCCATTTCCAGTCGCGCCATTTATTTAAGCCTCCGCTATCAATTTCTTTTAAAATACTTTTTTGTTGTTTTGATATCATTTTTATCCGTTCAATTATTGGTTTTAATTTCTATGTCTGCATAAGGCAATAAATTGGGTGATGCATCCAATTTTTCCGCCTCCATTAATTCTACAATGCGTTCTAATGACTGTGTAATTGTTTCTAACTCGTTTTTATCTAAACCCGCCAATGCAGATGAAAATCTATCCTGCAAAAGTGATGGCGTTTTATCAAGAACTGCCCTTCCTTCATCCGTCAATAACAAGAATACTTTTCGTCGATCTTCTTTGGATCTGTTTCGACTAAGATATTGCTTGGCTTCCAGTCTATCGACGATACCATTAACCGTACTTTCACTAAGATTAACATTTTTCGCCAGTTCTTTGGTCATGATATGATCATTTTTATTCAAAGCATCAAGACACAAGAGCTGCGGCGTCGTTAGTCCAAATTCCGTATTGATCTTTCTTGAATATTTATCAACCGATCGAATGACTCGCCTTATCGCGGTTAGAATCCTAAATTCATAATTTTTCATTTTATCACTTACTTTAATTTAATTCGCATACGAATTATTCTTGTGCGAAGGTATTTATATAGAATACCATTGTCAAGAAAAAGATTTGGAATAAAGTCAAGGAGCTTAGGGGCTTAGGGGCCGGGAGCTTAGTTGATAAGAATACTACTGCTTGTAACTTGCTCTCCATAGCTCCGCAGAAGTGAAGGAGAGGTAAAAAGACATCAGGATAATCTCTTCCTGCAAAGACAGAAATCCTGCTTGCCAGCTTAGCTTTTGGGGAAATAAATTCACCGGAACTCGGAATGACAATCTTCTAGTGCTTGTCACAGAGCCATATTTTTCTTGTAAAACTTGTATTCCCTCTTTTTTTGAGGCTGCAATGATCTATTATTTTTAATCCTGACATGCTGATCAAGCTAGACATATCAGATCCGGATACAATAACAAGTCTATCGGTGATCCTAGCAGTTGACTGAATAATATTTAAAATATCATCATCGCTTGCATAGCTAAATAAATTATAGGGCAGATCAATAATGGCGGCATCGTAATTCTTGCTGATATCTTTTATATCGGAACAGATCACATTGGCATCATAGTTAAAATGGGCAAGATTTTCTCGTGCATCATTGCATATCTTGGCATTAATATCACAACCCTCAATATTATATCCGGCAAAACAAGCTTCTAGCATGATGGTGCCAACTCCACAGCAAACATCTATGAGTCTATTTTCTTTATTTCCCTGAGCTGCAATATTGACCAAAGTTTTGGCAATATTCATGTCTAATGAATTGCTATAGGAACAAGGTTTGTGCTTATGTTTATGCCAATCGATATTATTTTTGATCAAGGTCCCAAAATACCAGATGCCTTTAAAATAGCACAAAGCATAGGTTCTTGTCGGTGTATAGTAATTCGGGATGCCTTCAATACTGTAGCCAATATCTTTTAACTTTTCAAGTCGCTGTTTATACTCAGTCGTATCTCCATCCAGGACCAGATATTCAACTTTAAAACCCTCAATGTATATTTTTTTATTTTTAATCTTATTTATAAGGCAAGAATGCTCTTCAGCTGCGACTATTATATCAAGTCGTTTTCTAATAAAAGCACTACAAGAAGGATCTATATTAATATTAGAAAAAAGTAGCTTATGTTCTACTTCCTGAGAAAAAATATTTCTTGCCTCCATCTCAAAAAAATCTCTCTCATGATCATCATAATTAAAAAAATAAATGTATTTATTGTTCATTTTTATTGCCCAAGAAATTTACTGTTCATCATTTAACAAAGCTTGATACAAAGCATAGCTCTTTCAAATATGGCTATAATATAGAGATAGTTTTAGGACAAGAATATAGAAATTCTTTTAAAAATGAGTGGATTAGTGACCTTCCCCCATTTGTCAGACAGTTGTATGTGTTAGTTTAAACTGCTCTTTATACTCCATAGGTGTCGCTATGGGGTCTGTGATGATTATAATCATCCTTCCAATCTTCTATTATTTCTTTCGCTTCTTTTAGATTTTTAAACCAATTTAAGTTAAGACATTCATCTCTAAATTTTCCATTAAAACTTTCAACATAAGCATTTTGAGTTGGCTTGCCAGGTTGGATATAATGTGCATGGATTTTTTGTCTGTATGCCCAGCTAATAAAAGCTCTACTTGTAAATTCTGTTCCATTATCCATCGTGATACTTCGTGGTTTTACTGCTTTAGCATCGATTATTTGATCCAACTCTCGTGTAACTCGGTTTCCTGTAAACGAGTGCTCAGGTATACAAACTATCAGTTCTCGACTGTAATCATCTACAACATTTAATACTCTTATTGTCCTTCCATTTTCAGTTCTATCATGCACAAAATCCATAGACCAGCTCTGATGGGGATATAGTGCTTGTGGTTTGTGCTCTCGTACTCCATGCCATTTGCCTTTCTTCCGCTTTTTAGGAAGATTTAATCCGGCTAAGGTATAAAGCCGTTCTACTCTTTTGTGATTGATCTGACCAAACTCTCGTCTAATCATTACTGTCATTCGAGGACTTCCAAAGCGTGGCCTTTCCTCTGATAGGCTCTGTAATCTGAAGCTGATTAATTCATTTATCTCATTATGTTGATGCTCATAATACCATGAGCTTCTAGATAAACCGACAAGTTCGCAGGATGTTTTAATGCTAACGCCACAAGATTCTATCGCCTCGGCAGCTTGTCTTTTCTGCTGAGGCTTTAGTAGTTTTTTCCTAAAGCTTCCTTTAATCCTAATATCTGAAGTTCTTTATCACCCAACAAACGCTTTAATTTCATATTCTCAGATTCTAATTCTTTAAGGCGTTTGGCTTCTGCTACGTCCATACCGCCAAATTTACTTTTCCATCTGTAAAAAGTCTGGGCTGTTACACCACACTCTCGAATCAGATCTTTCGATTTTTCTCCAGATTCCGATCTTTTAATTATTCGAATGATCTGCTCCGTTGTAAACCTGCTCTTCATCTGTTTGATCTCCTTTCAATTGCGCTAATTTAACGCCATTTACTAACATTTCAAACTGTCCGATTTTTGGGGAGAAGGTCATTCTCAGAAAGCATCTTATCAGTAAAAATGTAAAGCTTTACAGAGCTTAAAGAAGGAATAGATCTCTCTTTGTGAAATATTTTTTAATAATATTTTATTATTATTCAACCTGAATTCAACAGTCAGCGCAAATGAAAAAAATAAATGCCAACAAAAAACCAAAAAGAGGTGTCAGCCTTATATTGCTGTTCGAATGCTGCTATTAAAATTATTATATCTAGCTAATTATTACCCAAGTTGCAAACATAGAGAGATACACTCAATCATTCTTATTGGTAAGTTCTACCTCAATATTTATGATGTCTTCTTTTATGTCTAAAGGTACTATTAAATTACCTTTAAGTAATTCTCCATTTACGATCATTGATCTTACACCTGAATTCAAATGATTAGGATTACTAACAGAAATATTGAGTGTCTTATTGCGATATTTTCTTTTAACAGTAAAGCCATCCCATTCTGAAGGAATCTTGGGATCTATAATCAGCCCCTTATAATCAGCACGAATACCAAGTAAGTAAGACATACCAATATAATGCATCCATACGGCTGAACCGGTCAACCAAGAATGTGAAGCTTGTCCAACCGTTTCATGATCAGGAGAAGTAATATATTCACTATAAACATAGGGTTCAGTCTCATAACGGTCAATACCCGTTGCTTCAGAGGAATTAAACGGAAGCATCTTGCTGTAAACACGATAAGCGTCTTCAATATTATCATTCATTAAGGCTGCTAACACATACCACGAAGATGCATGATTGAAAACAGCTCCATTCTCTTTCTTTCCAGGTACACAACGCGATATTAATCCAACCGAATCATCAATCTTTGTATATGATGGCCAGCAAATTTGCATACCAAATGGAGTTTCAAGATGGGTTTTGCAAGCTTCTAATGCTTTCTGTGCATGTTTATTGTCTGCTACACCTGATATAACCGACCACGTTTGTGCATTTAAAAACAATTTACCTTGCTCATCTTTCTCAGATCCAACTGCTAGCCCGTTATCTCTAAATGCTCTTAAGTACCAATTACCATCCCAGGCAATTTTATTAATTGTATTAGATAACTTTTTATACTCTTGATAAAATCTGTCTGCTTTCTCGTTCTCATTAATGTGCTCAAGTAACACTGCGGTTTCTTTTATTACATAGGCTAAAAAGAAAGCTCCCCAAACAGTCTCACCTCTGCCCTCCGATCCAATGTGGTCAAGCGTGTCATTCCAATCACCATTCATAATTTTTGGCAAACCATGCTCACCCGTTTCAGATAGAGCATAGTTTATAGCCTGAATACAATGATCTAAAACACTAGCTTCGCCCTCATCATAAAATTTTACAATTTCATTAAGAATTTCTGTATCACCGGTTTCTTTAATATATGAACTGACTCCCAATGGAATCCAAAGGGGTGTATCAGAATGGTGGGTTCTCTCGCCTGTTTTTACTAATTTAAAGTAATTATGAAGCGTAGATCCATTTTGGAATTGATATTGCATGGCATTTAGAAGGCGATCTCGAACTCTTTGAGGATCAGAAAGCAAAACGCCAAAAATATCCTGAAATTGGTCTCTCATTCCTGTTCCAAATAATAATCCACCATGATAATAGCCTGCATTTCGGGCCATATCAAATGTCACATGAGTTTGGTAATAATTCCAGGTTCCGAGCATGGAGTTAAGGACTTTATCAGGTGTACTAAGCTCAATATTGTCGTATATATCGTCCCATTTAGATTTAAGAAGAGAATATTCTTTCTCGGCATATCCTCTTTTTCTAATCTCATCTATATGTTTACCACCAATAATATCAAATTTTGTTTTGGACTGTTTTTTATCGGAAAGCATCATAATAGTTGAAAATGATTTTTTTTCATCGACCTTTAAAGTCAACTCCGACTGCAATGCTGCACAGGGCTCTCCAGCTGTTATTTCGGTATTTCCCATTTTACTATTTTCAAT
Source organism: uncultured bacterium (assembly GCA_964572745.1). Classification (GTDB taxonomy): domain Bacteria; phylum Fidelibacterota; class Fidelibacteria; order Fidelibacterales; family Fidelibacteraceae; genus M50B103. Next base: position 32,486 of record CAZNFT010000013.1, on the reverse strand, counting down.
GGCTTGAGGATTTGCCTCTGAACGCCATTTACCAATAAAATGATCAAGTGATGCATCAAAGCCTTTAATGGCAAGTGTTGTAGTGAATATAACTCGATATTGCCAATCTATATTGGATTGTTTTACACTTACACCCTTATTTAGAACCCAATATCGCCTTGTTGCAATCAATGATTGATGGTCTCTATCAAAATGAATATCTGTAAAATGCTTGTCGTTGGGTTGATTTATTTGATCGTTAAGTGCATTGCCCATTAGTAATTCGGTATATGAAAAAACCTCAAGCATTCTTTTTCTACCGGACATATTTTCAACTTCAACATGCCAAATTTCACCCGCATCTTCCAGGGGAACAAAGTAAGTTAATGTCGCTCTGATACCTTTATACTCAGTTGTAATCTTTGAGTATCCGCTTCCATGTCGACATTCATATTTATCATAGTCAATATTCAGCGTTGGAGCCCAAGATAAAGACCAATATTCGCCGATTTTTGTATCCTTAAGGTAGATATATCGTCCGGGTCTATCCCAGGGCAAAGAATTATAACGCATACGAGTTATACGATTATCACGGGCAGATTGATAATATGAAAAACCACCTCCTGTATGTGATAATAAACCGGCATAATTGTCATTCCATATATAATTAAACCATGGACGTGGCGTGCGCGGATCTGTAATAACATATTCACGATTTTCATTATCTACATAGCCATATTTATTTTTTAACATTCTATCCTCTTATATGTACAATTTGATCGTAATGATCTTCTTAGCTTTTAATTCAATTTTATCGAGATTTATTTCTTTAAGATCAATTTCTTCCAAAGAACTTTCTATCGCTTTCTTTAACTTAAACTTGCTACTCAATGCAGTGACTTGAATCTCTGTTGTTGGATTATATAGTCGCAAAATGTAAGTATTAGGGTCTCTGTTTTGTGCTTGTTTAATACATGAAATAACAATGGCATTATTAGTCAATTCAAAGAAAGATTTACCTGATTTAATATCACCCATTGTATTTCCATGTTCAACAATACGCAATGAAGTATTATATGTTAAGGCTTTTTCATAAAGTGAATTAACTTCAGTAATATCAAATGGATAAAAAGCAAATCTTGCCTTTTGCCTACCCAGGCACTGTGACCCTTTTTGTTCACTATAATCTTGCTTTGAGCTTGGTTGAATGATATAACGAAAGGCTCTAAACAAAGTAATGGCTAAGGTGCTCTTATCAGCTAGGACTTCGTATTCTTTCAAACCATCAAGAAATAAGGCATATCCTTTTTCATCATCACGGATATTCATAAAATGATATACCGGATGATCATATTGGGGCTGTTCAACCCAATCTTTGGTGTCAGGTCTTTCAGTAGAACGTTTGACCACATCAAACTGTCCCTGAGCTCTTGAATTGTTGGCAAACACATCTGTATTAAAGATCATTCTCAAGCGATGATCTTCGGATGGATTATCGATATATGTTTCAAATTCAATAATTTTCGAATCATACTTAAGCGTAATCAATGTTTCAATTTTCATATTGAAGCTGGCAAGCCCGAGTTTCCGTTCTTTTAGATCTTTAGAAATCGGAAGATGATGGATGATCTTGACTTGCTGCATTAATGAGTTATCTCTCATAAAATGAATAATGCCCGGCACTCCCTTGGTAGTCAATACCGGCTCTACTCTTTCGTGCGTCCAAGCATGACCGGCCTCCCCTTCGTCTTCATAATAAGCAGTATTCTCAATTTTTCTAGCACTTACTTTATCATAGATTGTTAAAGTACCATCGAAATTAACATTCACAGAAAGATAACTGTTATCTAGTTTTGCTTTTTGGACAATAGCTTTTTGCAGAGTATTAACCTTGCCTTCAAGGGGTTTTACATGGTAGGTATTCATACTTAATCCAGGAAGTCCTTTCACTGAAAGCAAGATATGATACCTCTTCATTGTAAAATGCATAGGTCGATTGATCAATTGTTCAAGCACCGGTTCATTATCGCTTACTGAGAGTATCTCAATGGGAATGAGACTATTTTCAGAATTTCTTATTTCAAATGATCCTTTATCCATAGAAAAAGGAACATCAACATAAGCTTCAATAATTTCAGAACGCTTAAATTGAGTTGTATTAATAACGCTTAGATGAATATCGCTATCTTTTTTACCCGGGCAATTAAGGTTTTTAATAAGGTGCTTTACTGCTTTACTGAAAATACTTTCACAAATTTCCTTGATCTGCTTGTAGCGATTAACCATATCATCATGAATGGCATCAAGACTACAACCGCCTATAGAATCATGTGCTGAATTTTCAATTAGAAGACGCCAGGCTATTTTTAAAGACTGATCAGAAATATTCAAACCCTGCATACCGGCAATGGTGTACATAGGTTCAGCATAGCGTTCTAACCATCGCTCTGCATCAGCATTCATTTGCTTTAAATACATACGTGCCGAAGTTATATAACCGTATAAATTGCCACTGCGATGGTCATACTGAGCCGATCTGCGTTCTCCTGTAACTTTCTTCAAGGTAGAGCGATCAATATCCTGAGCGAGAAATTTTGCATAATCTTCTAAACTTGAATGACGAACATCAATATCGGGCATTAAGCGCTTAATATCTTTAATAATTTGCGTTGTTTTGGGATTTGGACCACTACTATCATGACCCTCCATCCAAATCACGTGAGGTGACGTAAAATCATTCACTTGCTCATCTATTAATTTCTTTGTCCAAGTAGTAATATTTTTTTCATAGTAAGTATCATTTGGCTTTAGCAATAAATAATCATCTTTATATTGTTCTTTATCAGCAAAATGTGAGGGTAAGCCACCTCTTTTCCAATCATATTCTATATCCTGTGGTGTTTCATTAAAAATAACCGGTCTATAAAGAAAAAAGTAAAAGTTATACCTAGGCATTGTAGAGAAACGAGAAGCCAATGCTTCTGTACCATCTGCTCCTGTCCACAAAAATTCTGCTTTTTTACTATCCAAAGAATTCATACCACGATAAAACATGATAAGGTCGATATCAAAACCATTATAAAGCTGTGGTAACTGAGAAATTTGCCCCCAGGAAAATGGCGAATATCCAATTTTAGATACTTTTCCAAATTCTTGACAAGTCTCATGTCCAAGAAGTAAATTACGAATAAGATTTTCACCGCTTATCATAAATTCATCGGGTAAAATATACCAAGGCCCTATAAATAAGCGATCGTTTTTTACAAATTTGGCTATTTGGTCTTTTTTTTCCGGACGAATATCTAAATAATCATGAAGAACGATCGATTGACTGTCAAGGTGAAAAGCTCGATAATCCGGATCATTTTCAAGGATTTCAAGAACCGAATCCATCATATCGACAAGATGCTGACGATTCTTTTGAAAAGGGAAACGCCACTCTCTATCCCAATGAGTGTTTGAAATAACGTGAAATACTTTATCTTTATAATTTTTTGGCATTATTATTCTCTCTATTTTATAAAACACTTATGTTTAATAATTACTTCCGGTAAACCACCTTCAACAATATGAGATGCTGCTGATAGATCGTGTCCCGATGTTTCAGCAAAAGGAAGAGCAATAGCGCAAGGAATTCCGGCTGCACGTATTGCAATGGTTCCACTTTCACTATCCTCGAACCCCATGATCGTATCAAAATCCTCTGAATTTATGTTCATAGTATTTAAAGCAATACTATAAAGGTCGCGATGAGGTTTTAATCTGATCTCATGTGAGTCATTCGCAGTAATAAATGCATCATAAATATGATGATAATCTTTAAAATGATCTGCAATATTTTTACGACTTTCTTTATCAATTGGCCAGTGCGTGATTTCATCAATTATGGCTTGAAATACTTGCTTTATGACAATATTCGCTTCATAATAAATAGATGAAGTTACTAAAGCAAGTTTAACAGGACTTTTTCTAAATCTCTCTGCAAGTATTGCAAAGCTTCCTGCATCACTCTCAATATTTTTACCACATTTTTGTGCATAAGCTTGTTCAAGAATGGGATTCAAACTTACTGCATTTTCAGCATTTAGAAGTCCCAATACCATAGATATAAATATCGCCACGCCTGGCATAGGCTCTATTAATGCATTCGGGTTTATATCTCCAATAGATTCAATCATTGGAATTTTTTCACCTCTATCAACGGCCATGAGGATTTCATGGTAGCGTTTATAATAAATATCTATTGCAGCTTTGACTATCTTGGATTTATTATCAATTTGGCAGACTGTTAAATATTTTTCAAGTAAACTTTTATCAGATAATTGCACGTCATTAATTAAAGCCCCACATCCCATATTCTTGCAGGAATTTTTGACTTCATTTATTCTTTGAGGATCCTTACCATAGCGTAAAAACCAAATGGCGCCTTCAAGAAACGCTTCTTGAAGATGTTTATCGGATATATTAAAACGATAAGTATCGATAAGATATTCTATATGACGAGTTGTGCTATTTCCAATGATATGTGGGTAATCTTTTACTTTATCAAGACCCGCCCATTCTTTTGTTGTCATTTTTCCAGATATTTTTCGAACCATAAATTCAAGTGAATGAATACATAGGTTCTCGGTACTTGTTGTTGTTCCATCCATATCACACACAATCGTTCTGATATCTTTTAAAGTAGCTTGTTTAACTCCCATGGGAATGTATTCATATTCAGGAAAAACACCTTCAGGGTTTTTAATACAGGCAAATTCCCCTTTGGGCAGTTTTCTAACAAGTTCTTGTTGCGTCATGATCTTTTTCATCTAATCTCCGATATCAAGCTAATTCCTTCTTTAAGGAAAAGGTCGACTTCTTTATTACTTTGGCCTTCTGCATAAACACGCATTAAAGGTTCTGTTTCTGATGCTCTTAAAAGCAGCCACCTGCATGTTCCGTCTAATCTGAATTTTAATCCGTTAATAATACCCCGACTGCTGTTAAAAGCTTCGATATCAAGGATCTTTATACCCGCAAAGGTAGATAATTTCTTTTCGTAAAGCTTGGGTAAAATGCTTACCCTATCAGCCCCTTCTAAGATATGATCAATTCGCTTATAGTATATGTCCCCGAACTCCACACGCTTCTCGTTGACAAAATCCGACAGTTTTTTATGTCCCGACTTAGCTAACATTTCAAGAAAAAGTAAAGCTGAAAAAATTCCATCCCTTTCAGGAATATGCAAACTATACCCAAATCCACCACTTTCTTCACAAGCTATAGCTGCCCAAGTCTTAAGCATTTGTTCACAAATGTATTTAAAACCAACTTGAACTTCAAATAGTGGATGTTCATCTGAAGCTAATAAATTTACTTTATCCGTGACAGATGAGGTTTTAATGATACAGCCTTTTTCTTTCCTGACATTGATAACATAATCTGTAAGGTACAAAATCGTTTCCTGAGCACTTAACCATTCACCGTTTTCCATCATTACACCCAAACGGTCAGCATCACCATCAGTGGCAAATCCACAACAAAAATCACTTCTTTTTTTCAAAGCATCAGCCAGCGGTTTCAAATTCTTTTCTATGGGCTCGGCAGCGCGGCCTGAAAAATCACTTGTGGCTTCTCCAAATATGGTTTCAGCAGGAATACCCTTATCAAGCAAATAATCACTAATGAAAGTTTGGCCGGCACCAGCCATGGAATCTATCAATGGAATGATATCTGCTGCATATATTGCTTCGAAATCGATTTGACTTTTTATCGCTTGGTGATATGGCCAAAGTTCATCGCTCTGCGTAGAAATGCGTGCACAAAAATAAGTATCCGATATCATGTCTTCTACTTTCTTTGTTTCTTCAGTCATAAAAGGACCACCATAATTGGCTTTAAACTTTACCCCATTATATTCAGGTGGATTATGCGATGCGGTGATCATCACACCGGCGGTATAATTAAACCAAGAACAAAGATAAGATATCATAGGTGTTGCAACAATTTTTGAACATACCTGCGAATCAATACCCAATCCTTTTAAGACCAAACTGAATGCTATTGCATGATCCTCAGATTTCCTGCGTCCATCATAGCCAATAATACAGCTCGGTTTTTTATCTTTAGTCAATAAATAATGACCAAAAGCATCAGCAACAAGACAGGCGGTATCTTCATTAAAATCTTTACCCATAATGCCTCTCCAACCATCGGTGCCAAAAATAATTTTTGGAGGATTATTAACTTTAATTAATGGATTCATATTTTTCGTATTGTTTTATTATCTTTAATAGCTCTTGCAGCAATCATACCGGCTGCTTCGCCTGTTGCTGCACATGTTGGCATAATTCTTAGTGCCGCCTGTCCCTCGCGCGTTGAGGAAATACAGCGCCCTGCGGCTTGGAGATTATCTATTTCTTTTACAAAAAGTGTGCGTTTAGGTATTTCATAATATTCACCCTCCGGCAATTCTTCCATAAGGCTTTCATCTTCTTTTTGTCCATGAATATCAATTCCGTAACAGGCTTTTGCAATTGCATCGTCAAATTTTCGACATAGTCTGATATCCTCGGCACTCATGACATAATCCCCAAGCACTCGACGAGTCTCACGAACGCCTACTCGATCAGCTGTTTTATCCAGCTCAGCTTTCTCGAAACCTGGAATAGTTTTTAAGACTTTAAGTAAATCATTTATTTGAACTTTAGCTTCACGCATCGCAGCTTCAATATCTTTTTTATTTGTACCATCATAGCCTAGCAGGTTCACGCAATTAAATGATGCTGTTCCCAATTCTGGCAAGGTACAAAAAAAGATATATTGAACTGCCTTCGACATAGCATCTTGTGCTTTCGCCCTTTTAATAAATGAAAAGTAACCCGCAACAGATGCAATATGCTGTGGATCGAATTCTTTAGTTGACCAGGGGAAGAAATCATCCGGATTCTTTTTAACATATTTTATTGCTTTCTCAAGATTGATATTTTTCATTTTAAAAAACAGGGTCATGGCCTGTTGTTCTTTGGAAAGTTCAACAGGAGCTTTGGCTAAATAGCTTAAAATTGCATCACCACTGGTATCAATAAATTGTTTAGCATGAATATGGATGCTTGTATTATCCTTTTTAACTTCCAAGCTAGTTATATAATTACTCTCTCTTTGAACATCTATTAAGCTTGAATTTAAACGAACTTTAACTCCGGCTTCTGATAACATATCAGAAGCTATGTTTTTAAATATATCAGCAGAAAATCCATTATCTATCATACCCTTTTGTTTGCGCATTCTATCTTTTAATTCAAGAAATATGCCTTCAACTAAATAGTTTCCATTTACATCGTGTTTCATAAATGGCGATACCATGCCACCGGTTGCCATGCCACCAACATAGGGAAATGATTCAATCAAAACCACATCAACACCCTCGCGCGCCGTAGCAATTGCCGCACATATACCCGAAATTCCGGCTCCCACAATAGCTACATCTGTTTTAATAAGCTTATACATCGTACTCCTTTAAAGCATTTACATACCAGGATGTGACAATCCTGGGTCGAGTTATAACGGTTCCCGCAACAACTGCATAGGCTCCACATTGTATGGCTTTAGTGGCATGCTCAGGTCGTGAAATCCTGCCCTCAGCTATGATTGGAATGCTTATTTTAGATGATAGTTCTTTGATCAGCTCAAAATCCGGTTGCCCGTTATTTCGATGTTTGGTTTCCGGCGTATAAGCACTCAAAGTTGTTGACACGCAATCTGCTCCGGCTTTCTCGCAGGCCATTGCATCCTCTAATGTTGAAATATCTGCCATAATAAGCTTATTTGTCTTGTTTTTCATTCTTGCAATAAATTCCGGGCCGCTCAATCCCTCCCATAAACGTAAAGTCCCGTCAATAGCTACCATGGAACACCCGATCTCAAAAAGTTTTTCTACATCTTCTGCTGAACGGGTAATTTTAACACATCCATCGTCGTATTCTGCTTTTGTCAAACCAATGACAGGTAGGGCAATATGTTGAATAATATGTTCGGTTTTTTTAATTCCACAAGAACGAATAGCTGATGCTCCACCCATTTCTGCTGCTCTGGCAAACAAACTAACTCCATCCGGAGTATTAAAAGGATCGTTACCCTCAGCTTGTGTTGATACAATTAAAGCTTTATATATTTGTTTAAAAAATGCATTTTTTGTCATTATGTTCTCCAGAAGAGTTTATTACGTGTAAAAAACCCTACAATAAACGCTAATCCGAGGGTTTGTACACATGCAAGTAGAAATCCAAGCCAAGGATATGGCATGCTAATATTTTTTAACCACGGGAAAATAAAGGATATATAAAGTAGCGGAACTAATAGATTCATCATTCCAACATAGGCAATCATAGGATTTTGACCATTTTGTATTAAAATCTTGAATATGTTTTTTTTCTTAAAAATATCAATCATAATTGTAAAGAAAACAAGCATATAGTAGGCCAATCCAGATGTAAGAAAGTAATAAGAAAGCGTTGAATTATCTTTTTTTATTCCACCACCAAAAGGTTCAAAAACTAAGCCAAGAATCACCCACATAGAGCCCCAAACAATAAGGTTTTTTAGAAGTATTTCATCCTTATTACCGGGTTTTCGTAATAATAACCATGACATAACACATAAAAGGATAATTATGATAGAGCTAATAAAAAGATGTCGAGTATATAAACCTACAAGTGAGACAATAACAATAGCGATAGACTGTATTGATATAATTATTAATTTGCCTGAGTTGGATGTATTTTTATTATTTTTTGATGTATTTAACCATGCTTTAATGCTATCACCGGCAATTGTCCCCGGTAAAACAATCAGCAAATACTTTAACCATGAAAAATTATACAGCCATTTTACAGGTGAATAATCCCATATTTTATCTAACCAAGAATAATTAACACCATGAAACAGATGCTGAACATAAGGAATGCTTTTTAGGGCTTCTTGACCACCTATTGCAAGCGAAATATCCCATTGCATATGAACTAAGCGCATACCAATAAACACAGCCATTACGGCTAATCTTGCCATTGGATTATTACGAGATAAGCAATATATAATGGATCCAAAGAAAACCATATTTGCCAATAACATGATAATAATATCCATGCGTTCAAATTTAAACCCTGATCCATCCGGATATTTCATAAATAGTAGAAAGCTTAATCCGCCCACCCAACCAAGAACCTTTATAAACACTTTTAACCAGACGGGCCAGGCTTTAGGTGCCCTGAGATAAATCAAAAATAATATAACAAAACCTACAATGGCGAGTAACCAAGGAATTAAAGAACTTCCGGTAGCCCAGATGTTTTCTCCCAAATTATATGGACGAATATGTTGAACAAAAATTGCAAAAAAAACTAATAGTATAGTTCTTTCTATGATATGACTTGAAACAGATAAAATTGGTTTAGCAGCTTTAAATTTTCTTTCAAGAGCGAAAGGCATTGCGGCACCCAAAACAAATAGAAAGAATGGAAAAACCAGATCAACCCAAGTAATACCCGGTAAAAGGGGATTAAATCCCTGACCGGGAGGTACTTGCGCATGGAACATCCAATGGGGAAGCGTATAGGGAAGGATACCGGAGAGTACCATTAATAATATAGCTGTTCCGCGCAATGCATCCAAACTATAGGCACGTTGTGATTCAATCATTTTCTAACTCCAATGATTGCAAGATGTTGATCTTCTCTTGTATGCTGTAATTCAATATCTAATAATGCTAATAATTGATTTTCATCTATTAGACCTGTCATATCAACAATCTTTCCGGCAATGAGTATAAAAATACCCGGCAATAAAGCGCCCGCATCACCATAGGAAGTAAGTTCTTCAATGATAGCTAATAATGTTGATTTAGCTTCTTGTGCTGTACATGATTTCACATATACATCACTGAGCTGGAGCTTAATAACCGCTTCTTTATCTAAGACTCTAATATTGAGCTTTTCTTTTGGAGATTTTAAAAATAAACGCTTTTTAAATTCGGTGAAAGCGATAAGATACAGTCCATCTGCTTCTAAAAGGCTTACACACTTGTTTGCATCGGTTTTCAATGATTTTGCCGCAGTGTCGAAAACATGTTCTTTTGAGGCATTTTTAATCTTCGGGTCTTTTGTCCTCATTTCATTTGAACCTGTAGCCGTCGCGATAATTCGATTATTTTTAGCATCAACTTCTACAGATGCTTCAATCGTATCGGGATCAGCACCCATAGCTTGTACCGAGTTGACTGCTTCTTGGCGTAAGGCAATGATATCATCTGTACTTGGATTCATTACTGTTTTTTCAAGGGTATCACGAATAATCCCCAAGGCAGCACCAATAGCAGAAATGACGTCTGTATTATTTGCAATCATAAATGGGAAATTCATGTTCTTGGCGGCTGCGGGCACAATGGCCGGAGCGCCACCTCCACCGCCTACGAATTGAATAATATCAGGATCTAATTTGTATTCACGGCTGAGTTGTTTAATCGTAGGCTTTATCTTGTTTGAGGTGATTTCAAGAATTTTCTCAGCTAGGCGTTTAGGTTTAAGCTTTAATTTTTCAGCAACAGAATGAAAGCATGTAGATATTGCAACTTTATTGATTGTATCCTTATTGGCTTCACCAGATAATTCCAAAAAGTGAGAAGCTTCTGTTGGAGTCAACGTAAAATCATATTTACCTTTGATGGGTCGAATAGATAAATAATCCTTAGGATCCTCAGGACGAGGTTGAATTGTAGTTAATTCAATATTTTTAAAATCATGGTCTTGATCAAAAGAAGGATAATGCAAGTCGGCAATATGGGCTGAACGCGGTCCAACATCAATAATTTTACCTTCATGTATTCTAGGAATAGACCCTCCGGCAAGGCCCAATGTTCGGACATCTAGTGCTCGTAAAAACAATCTATTTCCGCCAATTTGAGCACTTTTGATCTGTGGCTTTCCATTTTTAATAATTGATATATCAGTTGAAGTACCTCCAACCTCAAGAAAAATTCCATCTGAAACTTTTGCGTACATTAAAGCCGCCGCTACTCCAGCGGCCGGTCCGGATAGCATTGTTAAAATAGGTCGCTTACGCATTTCAGTAATATCCATGATACCACCATCTGAACGCATAATCATTAATGGTGCTTTAATACCGCTGTCTCGAATAGCTTTCTCCGTCATATTTGCTGTCTCAAGCATTTTGGGCATCATAGCGGCATTTATCACTGCGGTACGTGTCCGTACACGCAAACCATATAATTGTGATATATCTGAAGCTGATGAAGCGGTAAACCCCATCTTTGCAGCTACTTTAAGTATAGAGCGCTCATTTTTTGGATCATCAACTCCAAAAACTTCAGAGGCAACCAACACATCTGCACCCTTATCTTTAAGGACTTCAATTGTTTTAATAATTTTTGCTTCACTGAGTTCATCTTTTAAATCGATATATTCAGTATAACTTGTTAAATATTTCCCGGGAGCCAAAACAATTTTATCTTTGGCAATTTGTTTGTAAGCAATAGAACCCTCTAACCCTTTCCCAAGCAGTATAATACCTACTGAGGCAACATCACCTTCAAGCAGTGCATTCGTAGCCTGTGTGGTGGAGTGTGCTATCATTACAACTTCATCTGGTTTAATTCCGGTATTTGTGATTAATTCTTGCATGGACTGAACAACGCCTGCAGCAACACCTTCTTTAGCTTTATGAGTTGTGGGGACACATGTTTTTCCACACAAAGAATAATCTGCAATATCAATTGCTACAGCATGTGTAAAAGTTCCGCCTACATCAATTCCAATTTTAATTTTTCTCATGTATCTTCCCACTCAATTTAATAAAACATTAAAGACGCAATAATTAAGCCAATAAAAGCAATCACTACTGTATAAGGCAATGTGTTCCAAAGTACTTTTTGGACATCAACTTGCATTTCATTAGCAAGCCATACATTATGAGTATTAGTTGGGTCAGAAATGCCTTGAACCATGCCAACCGACATAAGTAAACCCATAATTGCAGCACCGGGCATACCTGCTGCAAGAAAAACAGCTGCAATACCATAACCCATTCCCCACGGATTTAAAGGCCCTCTATAAAGAGCTAATGGAGCTGCTAAGGTGAAAACCAGAACATAGATAAAACCATTTGCGGGAACCAAAGAAGCCATAAGCGGCTTAAGTAAATTTAGAACTGGCCATCCTTGAGGATAGAGAGCAGACATATCGCCACCCGGTCCTATAATTGCATTGAGCAACATACCTATGCCCATCATAAGTACAACTGCTGGCATAGCAACCGTTCCACCCTCAAAAATTGAACGCACAAGAGTATTTAAAGCCGCCTTTTTATACGTTGCCAAAAAGCCATAAATCAAGCCACAGATAAATGCAGCAACAAAATCGAGATTAAATAAAAGTATTAAAAACAATGGAACTAAGGGGGTGAAATAAGCTGAAAAATGTAAATGGTCTTGGCTGTTTTTTTTTCTAAATGCCCTAACAATATTGTTAAAAACAGCTAATAATATTGCAGCTAAAATAAGAATCTTTGCCCCTTGAGCAATATATGAGATTATATGTGATGCCCCGTCACGAAAAGAGGATGGTAAAATATTCCAAAGTAAAAACAAGCCTCCTATAGTCAGCAGAAAGCTTAAACTAATCAAAATAATTTTTTTAAGTTTTAAATTATGTCCATCACGATACAATTGGATGGTAATATAGAATAAAGACGTGATAAATAGAATAGCGAACATAATAAAAGCAAATGTGCGTATTTGCTCAACTTCAAGATCCAATACAGTAATATAAAGCGCCCAATTTCCCGCATTTAAAATTCCTCCCATTGAAAGGCCAAAAAGGAAAATTCCAATCACTGTCATAGATCCCATACCAACAGACATCATAATGGGTAAAGCAATTGTTGCAACCATAATGATGGCACCTAAACCACCTAATGAAGTAAATAATAAGGCAATTAGCACTAGAATAACCACGGCAATAATCCATGGATTATCCCCGGAAAGTTCGGCCCCTTTCTTTATTAAATTTTCAGCCACCTTTGTCTTTTGCATTAAGACTGACAGCATAGAACCAAAAATAGCGATCACATAGGCCGAGTGCAGTCGAAGAACGCCCTTTCCTACAACGAGGTTAAGCGTATTTTGGAAGGAAACACCTCCAACCATGGCTATTAGTAATGCCATTATAGGCAAGGCTAGCAAAGCAGGAAGTTTACGTGTAAACATAGCTATGGCCATACCAAAGAAGATGAGAATGAAAAATATAATTTGTAGTGTTTCCATAATACCCTTCACATCGTTGTGAAATTTATTCACTAGTGAGCTTGCATAAAGTTAAAGAAAAGACCCGGTAGGCACAAGTACCTACCGGATCTTTCTATTTAAGTTCAAAAATACTATTATTTCAAGAAAGTCATCTTTTTAATGTCAATCATATTGTTAGCTTGAAGTTTGTAAATATACAGACCACTAGAAACAGGATTTCCATTAAAATCTGAACCATTCCAAACTACCTGAGAGTAACCGGCAGACATATTGCCGTTTACAAGTGTTACGATCTTACGTCCACTAATATCATAGATTGCTAAGTGTACTTGAGCATCCATGGGAAGATCAAAACGTATGGTAGTGGTTGGATTAAATGGGTTTGGATAGTTTTGATACAATTCAAATTTCGCGGGAACTCCATCAGCAATGGCTGTGGTATCGCGTTCAGGAATAACTGGATTAGCTTCAATTTTTTCAAAACTATATGCTGAAACACCATTATTTGTGATTAATTCAACTAATGCATTTTCATAGACATCATAAATTGCCATACCGGTTGCATTCGCATTTGAATTAACTTTATAATTATCAGTAGGTGCCGCAATAATATTCAATGAAGAACATAGATCATCGCCCAGTGCTCCCAGCAATTCAACAACTTTGGTTCCTGAGCTCCAAGCATTTGTAATACCCACAAATCTGCGAATACCGTCTGAATTCTCAACTTCAAAGTAATTGATAGCTGTTCCCGAAGGTACGACAGCTGTATCGAAAGTATATAAAACAGTGCCATCCGACTTTACATACATAGGAGCAGTACTCGTACCATTAATGAAGAGATAATCTCCATTTTGGACCGGAGCAATACCGCGTGAAGCGGCTCCAGCTGTAATAGCAATACTATCAGCTAATGTAAAGTTCTCACCGTCTGCCGTATTAAATACGTAAACAAAAGGCGCACCGCTTCCGGATACATAAACTTTAGTGTCTGTTCCTTCACCGCTAGCCGCCAGTGCATCGCCAACACGAATAGGAATTTGAGTACCACTATAAGCAAGATTCATATCTGCATTTTCATCCGCATTGCGGAATAAATTAAATGTAGAACCTGATGATAGGTTAGATGAGAAGATCTGTCCATCACTCGTTGCAGCAACAGCATTGATTTTTATATAACCCGCTGAAGGCATAGGATCTAAAAATGCAAGATCTTTTATTACGCTACCATCAACTGTAGAAACGGCTTTTATATAATCGCCATAGCCATTAGGATGTGCTACAAAATATAGATTGCCGGATTTTGCACTGTAGGCCATACTGCGAGGTGCATTGGCCGTTACGCCCATCCAGTCGACATCCGCGCTTACACGCCAATCTAAAGGCCAAACAATTTTTCCATTACCGCTCAGCGTAGCAGAAACCACACCGGCCGAGGTATATACCATTAATGTACAATTGTCAGCCGTTTCATCTGTGGGGGTATATACGACAGTAATCATAGCTGAATCACCCGCTGCGATTTCAGAAGTATCAATCAATGCAGTAAAATCATTATGAGCAACCAGCAGACTATCAACAATAAGATTTTCTGCACCGCTTCCTGCTACATTATTCAAATACAATGAAACAACTGAATTTGTATTCACATCGACTGTAGCAAAATCAACAGATTCTTTACTTAGTTCAGCTTCAGCCGCAGGAGCTTTAACTGAAATTTGATCAATATAGAATGAACCGGAACTTACCGGATTGGCAAAGAAGGCTATCGAATGGATGCCAGCTCTATCGATATTAACTGTATATTTATGCCAATCAAAGTCACCGGGCGCAGAGACTGTAAGTAATGTATCACCGGGGATACCATTAAAACCAATAAGAACAACTTTAAGATCCCAAACATCTGATCCACCCGTATGTTCAGATATATAGAATGTCAATTGTTGAGGATCTTCTATAGATGGTGTCATAATTAAACCGGCAGAATCACGAGTCGCAAGACCCAGATATTTACCGGTACCTTCTAATGCATAAGCATCGTTTGCAAGCCGTATATTCTCGAAATACCATTCGGGATCGAGTTCTGTCCATGATTCAAAATTTTCATCTAATTCAGTTAATACGGGTGAATATATGGTTAGATCATTATAGAAAGTACCTAAAAATTGATAGCCATCATCATAAGGGGGGCTAAAGTCATATTGTGTTGCCACGCCGACCAAATCAAATTCCCATGTAGGAGCTACTTGACCATCGAGATCAGAATCACTATCTATACGGAATATAACCGTATCAACACCGTCTGTTACTTCCAAGTTAGCAGAGCTACCCTCTGCAGGCCATGCCGAAGGATCAACAAGTTTAACACGCTCTACTTTAACATAATTCCCTTCGATGTCCTCACCAAGATCTGAAAGGCTGACAAGCGTTGGGAAAACCGGGGCATCTGAAGAAAGTAAAGTAATATCATCAATAGATGCAAATACAAGCTCGGTAAGTCCATTATAATGATCTACTGTACCGGTAACTTGGATTATGTCACCTTTGTTGAAAGATGTTTCAACACCATATCTAAAAACATTTATACCACCTGTTGCATCTTGAATATAAATGCTTGTACTTCCAGCGACATAATTTGGTGTAAAAACAGTACCACGAATAGTTACCGTAGAATCAAGAAGATCTGGTACAAAATCATTATTGCTATCTGCTTTTACATCAGCAATATCTAAAATTTCAACTACTTCAGGAACCTCAAGCGTCCATGAAGCAATAGCATTATTAGTTGCCATTTGATATAATGTAATCGTACCATCTACATTTAGATCATATTTTAAGTTACCTGCAACATTACCGTTAGATTTTTCAATATTACCCATTTCAGCGCTTGCCCATAGTTCAGGGAGCATTGGATCGCTAACATTGAAGACCTCAACTTTTCTACGATTTCCGGCATTATGATTTGTATTCATTGCAAGAAGTTTTGCACCATTCGCGGCCTGGATGTACTGCACATTGCCATAGTAACTTTCAGGAAGTTCTAATGCGGCAATCAGGGTTCCGGCTGTATCGATCAAGCTTGCATTTTTCCATGCTGCATTGATCCAAAGCATTTCTTCATTAACAACAGAAATACCACCATCGGCAGCTGCCGCTGCAATCGGAATTGATTGTACTTCAGAAAAATTTACGCCATCGCTTGTACCAAATACTTTTATTTCTGTAGCACCGCGAGCAGAAGCATATAATTTAGTATTCACACCTGAACCTGATACTTCAAACACATCCCCAAAACGCGATGTAACAGCTAATTGCAAGGCAACAGTAGGTACAGCATCTTCATCGGCCCAACGATAGACTTTAAAGTCAGCACCGCTTGCAAGATTACATGCATAAATAACTCCGGCATCGTCTGCATCTGCTTTCATGAGGGAAATACCATAGAAACCACCCGTAACACCTGTCATATCAAGTGTATCAATAGCAGCTCCACTTGCACCATCAAGAACATGAACGTATGCACCACCAGAGCGAGAAGCAATTAAAACATTGCCTGTAGCAGGATTATAACCCATACCGCGTGCAGCGTCACCACCGGAAGCGAAGAACGAATAAGCATCTCCCCATACTTCCCAATTGCTTGTCATATTGACAGGATCGAGGGGAGGAACGGGAAATTCGAATTTATATGCGCCGATACCATTATTACATGAAAGAACATAAACATTGTAAGTACCGTCACCATTATCTTTAACACCAACATCACCAGCACCATTGGCATTACTATTTGAACCAAGAGTTGGCGTTAATTTATAAGTTGAAGCTTCGGCAAGATCACCGTTCGGAACTTTGATGATTCGAGAATTTTCATTGCTACCACCATACTGATAAACAGCGATATATTCATTATTAGCAGCATCTGTAAAGATAAATTCACTTGCATTGCTTCCTGTTCCAAGAACAGAACCTGAGATCACTGAAGATGATGCGCCTTCATAGCGCTTTAAATAATTGCCTGACGAATTATGATAGATAACTCCATCATCTGCAAGAGCAACAGATGATGAGCCGCCCTTGTCTTCTACAGCTATAGTGTCCGCTACAAATGTTACACCCTTATCCATAGTTGAAAAATGAACAATCTGCGCATTATTTACATCAGCAAAGAAAAACTCTAATGAATTATCATCTGCTGAACCGTAAACACTCATTTTGTCACCAATACGACCTGCAGTGTATGGGAAGGAAATGGCTAGAGTCGATGCAGAATCCACATCATCCCATTTATACACTTTCAATGTAGTGTTTAAAGCCAAATTACAGACATAGATGTCACCATCTTCAGAGATGGCTGCATCAGAGATGTGGTAGGTACCACCGCTAATGCCGGTAGCATCTAATTTACTTAGTGAATCTCCTGTCGTAGCGTTCAAGACATAAAGATTGTTTCCACCATTTCGTGAAACAACCAAAAGTCTGTCTTGTCCATCTACTTGACCATAGGCAAATCCACGAGTCAAGTGAGCTGTATCAAACCAGCTCGGCATACTTGACCCTGCTGCCGATTTTTCCCAAAGCGTTGTCATTTGACCGAACGCGGAGAAGGTCATCAGCAAAGCCAAAATAATCAATAAGGCCTTTTTCATGTTTAACTCCTTTAGTTAATATATTATATCACTTTAATAAAGTGATCTTTTTGTTAATTTGCTTTCCCTCATAGCTCAGTGCACATATATACAAACCACTCGGATAATCTGAGCCATCTAAAAATATGTTGTAATGCCCGGCTACTTGTTTTTGATTTATTATGGTATTCAAAGTATTACCATTTAAATCTAAAAGACGGAGTAAAATGTCAGATTCTATTGGTAGATCATAAGATATGACTGTATAGGGATTAAAGGGATTGGGATAAATAGATAGTAGTGCTGGATCTAAAGAGACACATGGTTTGGCTGATGTAGATTCTGCGATTGTTATCGGAGAATTTGAACTAAGTTTTATGGCATCAGCTACAACATAATTGCCCTTTGACGTTAAATTGCTAAGTATCACTGCCATCTCAGGATCAGAAGTAAAGGTATAATTACCGAGATAATTCCATTTTGCATGGTTCTCCTGTTGATTTACACGAACAGTATCACGACCATCCTGATGAATAATCACGAAAGGTGAATCAGAACTTCTATTGGGATCTGCTACCCACCAGGCATAAACATCACAAGAGCTAGTTTCATTTAAAGCTGTATAAAAGCGACAGATCGAGCTACCATCACCTACTCCCCCAAGAAGCGCTTTGGTATCACCCCAATATCCGGAGTTTGCAGAAGCAAACCAACTCCCTGCACGACTTACATAATTAGGGTCTTCGGTATCAATTATTAAACTGTAAGCACTTTCGACAGGAATACGACAACTATCACGATAAGTGATAGCAAGAATAGCCGGTACAGGTCTTTCTTCAGAGGGTCTGTTTATAAAACCACCCGGAATCGCCATTTGAGTGGAACCTCCACCATCAAGATTCATGGCCTCAATACATCCTTTTTCTAAAAATATTTCAGCCATTTCGGTCATACTAAGACCGGCACTATGCGCTTGGCGTCCATCGGCAGTTAAAATTATGACATGATTGTCAGAAGTATATGCTACAGCGGTTCTAGGATCGCTATTATTTAGACCAACCCCACTCCCCCACATTATTTCCTCATCGTAAGTTATGTGTACACTGCTATCTTTAAGCAAAATAGGACCACCCCCAATTGCTGATAATATATTTTCCATGGCAATGCCGTCGGCTCGTTTAGGAGCCGGACGAGGTCTTGCATCATTATAGGCGTAATTTAAAGGCGTAGCGAAGCGATAAACCTCATCTCTTGTAACACCAAAATGATAAACCCAATCTATGGTCGGTTCAAAATTTGTATTAAGTGAGAACATGCTTCGAATAAGTGGATAAGATTGAGAATTACGTGTAACCGCTGTAACATTAACAGCCTCTACATCAGTAGGTGTTATCACCGTTGAATACGGGATATTTGCCCCAAAATAGCCGCCATTAACAGCGGCAATACAATTGACATCCCGGGCAAAAAGCTTGACATTCTTTGCAGAACTAGAGCTATAAGGACGAATAGCAATGAGTGAATCATTTAAATCTACATCCAAATAAAAACATTCAAGAGCGGGTGCAACCCGTGTTCCTTTAAACAATTTTACAGAACTGGGAAATTCATAAGCATCGCTAATATTGGTCCAGATAATATCATCAGCACTCAAAGTGAAAAATGAAAAAATGAAAAAATAGAACAAATAGCGTTTCATACTTTTTATTTCCTGATAAAAGGTTTATAGAGTATATCTAAGGCAAGTGATATAGCACCTTTTAAGGCCGCTTCACTATTTAATTGCCCGTAGACAATCTTAGTTGATCGTTGCAAGGGTGTTACTGCAATATACTCGCCAATTTCTTTTTGTAATTGTTGAAGGAAATACTGAGAATCGTTAAACGCCGATCCTGAAATAACGAGCATCGAGGAATTCAGCATGATAATTAAATTAGAACACAAAACACCCAAAATAATTGACATATCATCAATGACCTTTCGAGCTGTCATATCACCCAAATCGGCCTGAGAAAAGAAGGTCTTTATATTTTTGACTTCAAAAGGAGCCGGTGGTGTATTTTTGGCTCTTATGTAAGCATCTTCAAATGCTTTGATCATATTTTTCCGTGAAAAAAGTTGACCGACATATTTCTGGTCTTGATGATAAAATAAATTCTCATTGAGTAAGCCTTTATAGGGTTTTAAACTTAAATAGCCAATTTCTCCTGAACCGCCCATAATGCCACGAACCAAAACCTCATTTTCAATAATACCTGCACCTATACCATCTCCGATATGAACCAAAACCATATCATTTTGCTTTTCTCCAGCTCCTAAAAGGTATTCTCCCCATGTTTGTATATTAATATCATTATCAACAACAACAGGAGCATCAAAATAATCTATAAAAAGGTCAGCAAATGGTTGATTGGCCCAACCCTCGAGGGTTTCTGCTAAAATCAACTCACCATTTTTTGTGTCCACCATACCCGGAACACCAATTCCAATTCCAATTAACTTATCTATATCACGCTTTTGTTCATGAATCATACGATCCATAGTTTCAGTAAATAGATTGAAAGTAATATCTAGTTTTGGATTGGGGGCATATTCAATAATTGATCGTGATATCTCATTACCTAAAGAATCAGCCAAAGAAATTGATGTACTTGTACGTTTAATTTGAATTCCAAAAACAAAACCGCCATTAGGATCAATAAACAAGTATGTCGGTCTTTTGCCACCACGGGACGTTGACTCTCCTTTTCCTTCTTCTTTGATCAAACCGGTGTTCATGAGTCGTCCAATAATTTCAGATACTGCTGTTTTAGACATTTTGGCCTTTTTAGCCAGATCTGAACGAGAGATACCATTCTCTTTGCGGATGAGATCTAACAAGCGAGTTTCATTCACTTCTTTTAGAAATCGCCAGTCGCGTTTTGGAGTTTCTGTAAATCTTGATAGCATATTATTTTACCACTGTCATTTTTTTCATTTCAGTCATTATACCGTTAGTACTTAAAGTGTAAATATATATTCCGCTTGAAATATCTTTTGCTTTAAATTGTACACTGTATTCACCAGCACTTATATATTTGTTGATTAAGGTCTTAATTTTTCTACCCTTTAGATCATAAACTGAAATATTAATTTTAGAATCTTTAAACAAGCTATAATCAATGGTTGTAATGGGATTAAAAGGGTTGGGATAATTTTGACCTAATTTTGAACTCACAGGAATTTTAGAATTATTACCTAATGATGTGTATACATACTCTTCGCCATGGAAAGGATTTCGTGAAGGGATCAACATCAAAGCATCTGCAAATATATACCCACTACCATTTTGGGGAGTTGATAAAGTCATGATGGTTTTATTTACTCCAATGTCAAACCAATAAACACCTAACTCTTCCCAACGCCCGGCATTACCGGCGGTTTTTTGGTTTATGATGCCGGATACATCACCCGAGTCAGAATGAACTGTAAAAGCAGTCATATCACTCGCTGATGCCATGCTTTTAGGGATATTCTGAAATGCGTATACTGTATACCAAGTGTTTTCCACTATATCAGCGGAATAGCGAATGTGTGCCTCGCTTTGAGCTTCAGCTATGTAACAATGACTCCCATTATAATAATCATATACATTTGTACCGGTATATTGTGTCCAAGTACCCGTTTTATTAACAGCTGAACTATCGATATCAACAATCAGGACTTTACGCTCCCAGTTTTCATCTCGATATGGCAGATATGCTTTATTTTGATAAGCATTAGCTTTTAAGTAGTCTAAATAATTATTTGAATTATACATTAATTCGGCATGATACCATATTACATTGCCTTTTAATCCCGCATTGCGTGAGGTTTGAATTTGAGCTACAAGCTCAGAGGGTGTTGTATAATTACCATTGGAAACTGTAGAAATACCGGGGTACATAAGAGAATCACGTGAAATTTTAGCTAGTTCAGTATTCATTCTCCATTCGAAGCTGGAGTTCGTATTCATATACATTTGGGGGCTAACAATATCAAGATATCCCTCATCTATCCAAGGAGCATAATCTTGGCAAAACTGTTCATAACCCCAAGGTAATGGTGCATTGCTAACCGTAACATCGGCATTTAAAATTTTAATACTATCATACATTTCTGCGACGAATTCAGTCAGCTTATCAGCTCGCCACCTTACCCACGTAGCATCCGATACTGATGTTGGTGGATAAGTTCCCTTTTCAGATTTATATAGCTCCTTTGTAAATGTATCATAACCACAATCCAATTGAGGGTAACGAACTCGATCAAATTCAACGCCATCAATATCGTAGTTTTGAACTACTTCTTGTGTTAATTCAATCAAAAAGTTTTTTACTTCAGGTAATACATGAATGCAGGACGGACCGGCTTGTCCATAATTTGCTACTGAACCATTTTTTGTTTTTGCTAACCACTCGGGATGAGCTTGATAAATTGGAGAAGACGTATAGGTGCCGGCATTGAACCCAGCTTCAAACCATGCATCAACCTCAAGGCCAACACGATGAGCTTCAACGATCATTTCCGCCAAAATATCGCGTTCCGGAGCAAGATTTGTTTCTACATTGGGGTCTGTTAATAAACCTGTATGCGCTTTAAAAACTTGTGAACGAAAGTATGGATAACCATAACGCCATACATCAACGTACACTATGTTAAAATTTGCCTCAGCTAAAGCATCCATCGATTGAGCGATGAGGGCCCGAGATGGAACATTTGTTCCAGCCCAGGCAATCCATGCACCACGCAATTCTTTCTCTGCCGCAATGGACAAAGAAGAAAGCAATAAACAAAGGAGAATTAAATATTTCAAGATTTTTTTCATTATTTAAGCAATAACATTTTTTGAGTTTGAATAGCTAAACCCTTATGAATTAATCTATAAAAGTAAATACCACTAGGCATATTTCCCGCAAACATATCAATTTCGTATGCACCTGCATCATGATATCCGCTAATAAGAGTTTTTATTTTTTTTCCTGTCATATCATAAACCTCTATTGATGTCTGGCCGGGAGATGATAGATGATAAGGAATTGATGTGATAGGATTAAATGGATTAGGATAATTCGCTTCCAGAAGTGACGTCTGAGGAATAAGTTTTTTATTTGAAACGCCATGACCGCCGTTAATTTTTACGACCCTACGAGCTAATTGATTATTTCCTAAACTATCAACAGAAAAATAATGCGTCAGCAATTTTCCATCATTTTCAATAGGATATGCCGCTAAAATATTACCTGAGCTGCCATTTTCAACTAAATAAGCCGTAAACTTAATCGCAGCAAGATCAGCACCAATCCCAGCAGTTGTTTTAGCGATAGCAATCTCACTTATAAGTGAATCATTTCTATCTCCTACTACGCACATAGCACCGTAATTTATATCAAAACCGCTAATTTCACTTGTTGCCCATGTTGATCCATTAAATTTATATACATATCCACCCGTCCATTTTGAAGCAGGCGCTGCATTAAGGTCAATTAGGGGATAAGTATCGGAATCAAATCGAATGATAATATCAGCGTTAAATGGTAAAGCTGTTATACCCCCATCTGAAGTAGGCGGTGTTGTTGAGCCCTTTGTTCCTTCCGGATCTGTATCAAAGGCAATATAGAGTTGCTGTGACTGAAAATTTGCATAGAGACTGTTTCCTGTCAGCCCTAAAAACATCATTTGTTCAGACCAGGTTGCATACAATTTATTTTCTCCATCTTGTTGCATAAAATCGTATTGGGTCCATTCATTATTCATGCCATCAACTTGAAGAGAAAAATATCCATGGTCCCGTGGTGAAGACACTTTTACAAGAGGATTCATACTTACGGCACAGACACTATTGACTCCCATCACTGAGTACATACAATGACGGGTGGTATCATAAGCCAATACAGCTGATCCGTTAATATTATTGTTTAAGCTTATACCTTCATAGGCAAAAAGTAAGGAATCCGAATTACCACCAAGATAATCAAAGGTGTAAGAATCACCTAAGGCATCAGAAAATACATCATAACGCGCTGATCGCACATTATTGCTGGTAAAGGGATTTACAGCTGTAATAGCATGAATATTTCCAACATTCCAATGAGTTATAGCACTTGAACCCGTCGCGATTAATGTATCAGAAACAGCGGTAATAATGTTACCATCATCATCGATAAGATGTACTTGCCACGTTGTGGCATCTGTGCCATTAATCCAAATATCCCCATGAGCTTCTACGGGTGAAATACCATGACGCGCAGCTCCTCCTCCGGGCAAGACTATTGATTTTGACAAAGCTAGGGTATCACCAGAAGGCGTTAATTTGGCAATTTTATCATTACCCATTCCTGAAATATAAACGCACACATCGTCCCCGGAACCTATCGCTGCCATCGAATCACCAAAACGTGCACCGTCTAATGCACCTCGAAAAACAACCTGTGGTTCTGCTTTAGAATTTTCGTATTTGTAGATTTTATATTTGTCTGTGGCAATGATCGCAGGGACAGAGAGATTACCAACATAAATAGCACCATCATCATCAACTGATACCATGTTTAAAGGGTATATTCCTCCATTGTATCCACCTTCTGGCCGTATCAGAGTATCAAGTGTTACCCCGCTTTCTGGATCTAAAACTAAAACACAGGGATTATCATTAAGGCGTGTAGCAACATACACTTCATCAGCTAGGGGACTATATGCCAGACTGCGGGTTACGTCATTTCCAACATCAATAAGATCGTATCTACCCCAAATCTTTTCATAGGCCATTAAACTGCTTATAGTCAGTGTAACTACCATTAAAATTATTAACATTCTTTTCATCTTGTACTCCTATAAATCTCAACTTAAATGTATTTACATGCCGATGGGCTATCTATCCCAATATTACACCTTATCGACGCTTTAAAAATAAATATTCGTTCTGATCCTTAATGCTATGCTTGAAAATCCATTCACTGCTTCTAACTCAACATGTTCTTGCATGGTAGGCCAAAGCGAACCAATAACTAAACGATAACTCAATCCTGCATCAATGGAAAACATATCACCAATCATTAATTCTGCACCTATTCCCGCCTTTATTCCCATATTCCATTCGCTCAATACTCTTTCTGGAATGTTTGGGATGGCTAATTCGGTGTTTTCAGTTATTTCACCCCGAGAACCGACCCAGAAATGAGGTCCGCCAGCTATGCTTATATATGGTTTAAAATTGTTTGAACTCAATGTATACTTTCCTTGAGCCATAAATCCAATATATGATAGTGAAAGAGGAATTTCCTCAACTACTTCAGCAGCCGAAGTTGTGATATAGTGCATTTTTGAGAATGATGAATAATCAAACAAAGCTTCAATAAACCAAGGTGAATCCTGTTGTTGTCCAATACCTAATTCAACTTGATAACCAGCAACAAACCATTCTCTTAATTCTCCAACAGCTAAAGTGGCATTACTTTCAACATGCATTCCCCATTGCCCCACATATTGAGCTGATAGCGGAAAGATGCTGATCAAGGCAATTATAATTATGTAAAGTATTTTTTTCATATGTTCCATTAGTATTTAAACCTTAAACCTAGCCAAATCATACTTTTTGATCTAAGGGGGAATGTTTCTCTTGCTATTGCATCTTGAACATTTAAGTAAAATATTCCCTGATATGCACATTCTATATCGATATCATCTTTAATCGCATAGCGTAGACCAATACTTGGCGTTAAATAGAATTTTAATCCTTTTTTATCAGGAGCAAAATGTGTAATCTGAGTATAATATTCATAAGTTAATTTGTAGATTGAGTTTAAAGTGTCCAATTGATATATCTCAGGATTATCTTGATGTAATCCCAAGAATATGTGGTAATTATCCATGTCATCTTGACTTAAACTAGCATTCGCAACAGCAGTGCTATCCCAGTCCCAGGTAAACACTTTCATCCAATCTTCTACAACTTTTAGACGTCTTGTATAAATTGACATACCGGCACCAAGACTGCCAAACATGCTAAGTTTATTATTAAAAGGAATGTTATAATCTGTAGAAAAAGTTAATCGTATTTCATTCATCCATTGATAAGGATTAAATACGCCATGATAAGATGAATCCGGAAGCCAATATTCCAATATAGTTGATATAGAATCTACTTCTTCTTGTGATGCACCTGTTAATAGCCAATCAATATAGCGTTCATCCCAATAAGCCCAGTCCCACTCAAGAAAAACTGAATCTTCTTTAAGAAGAGTATGATCATACGCCATATTAAAGGAAAGATCTAAATTATTGTTGAGCGAGTAGCTTAATTTACTATCTACTGCTAAGCCCGTACTTTGTGAAGCACGGTATGCAGCATTTTGAGTATGAGCACCCAAGCGAACAGATAACTTTATGGGAGCTGCCGCTATGGCAATTCCTGCCATTAAAATTAGTAAGATGTGTAGTCTAATATAACGCATTTTATAGTTCCATACTCAAAGTGTATCGTAAAGTATTATTCATGAATTCATGATGCATAAATGACATATCGAAATTGAAATCATTTCCTTTAAATGTGAAGTGTACTCCCATGCCTATTGTGAAATTTTCATATTCATAGCCGAATTTGTAACCGGCACGAAGCATGATAAGATTGGCAATCCGAGATTCAAGTCCAAGATTTATATGCTCGCTCATATCATTGGGATGAACGGCTTCTAGATTTACACTAATGTAAGTTGGAGAGCTTAAAGTTCCGTAGGGTTCAAAGGAAATGCCCAATGTCATTTGCTGTGGCATTTTAAATTTTTCATTTACATATTGTGTTTCAAGGCCAAAATTCTTTAAAAAGGCACCGATCCTAAGTGAAGAGAAATTTGTTTGGTAGAAAAAACCCATATCGACGAGTATATTCTGAGCATAGTATTCCGCAATATATTCTCGAACATATTTCATACTTGCCCCAAATGTAAATTTATCTGTCATTTGGCGGGCAAAAGAGAATCCTAAGGCAAAGGCACCTGCATTAAAGGTTCCATTTGTTAGATAGATGTTGTTTTCATTACCGGTAAAAGCATTCACTTCATCTTGAGCAAAGAACCGAGTTCTTTCCATTTCACCAAAACTAAAGACATTCATAAAAACGCCTATAGATCCTAGCTTTGGTATAGTCTTCACATAAGACGTAGCATGATGTCGTGTATCCAGATACCACTGTCCATAGGTTGCAGAAAAAGCATTGGGGGTTTTTACATGAGCAATCAATGCCGGATTAATAAATAAACCATCAGCCTGCCCATTTGGCAGAGATATACCGGTTTCACCCATAGCTGTATAACGTGCAGAAACAGGTAAATTCAAAAATACAAAACCGGTTGTCCCTGTTTTTTGGAATTCTTCAGCAAATGAAGACACCACAAGAGATATGGCAAGTATGATCAACATCAATAATTTCTTATGTGTGTTCTTTTTAAACATATATTTCCTAATTGACAATAGAAAATTTCCCATGTGTCTCTTGACCTTCGGGAGTTTCAATATGATAAAAATAAAGTCCGCTTTTAATGTATTGGCCGTATTCGGATATCTGATTCCAAGAAGCAGCTCCTGATTGCTTATCATCATGTTCAATTTTTTTTACAAGATCGCCCCGTAAAGTCAAAATTCGTATCGTACACTTTTCCGGTAAATTTACAAATTGGATCTTTTTAGTATCTCCTGCAAAGGAAAGACCTGAATTTAAATAAAAAGGATTTGGCACGACTGCGACTCTTGAGAGTCCGTCAACAGCTGAAGCGGGTCTTAATGTTGTGTAGAATGCTTGATTTGAGCGATTTGCGTACAATGAGCTTTCAAGTGAAGGAACGACAACAGTAGGATCAACTGACCATGAATCATCTCCGGCATCATAGGCTGTCACTGCATAGTAATAGCCATAACCCATGGCAACAAGAAAATCATCAAGCTCATATTGTTCATCATGGGCATTCCAATAGTTGACATCTTTAACAGAAATATCAGCAATTAACTCCCATGGACCCATTGGATAGGAGCCACTTCTATAGACTCGATAACCGGCTATATCAACTAACCCCTCTTGAGGATCAGCTATCGATTCAACAGAATCTGAAAAGGCAATCCTGTTCCCTACCTTTCCACTAGAATCAATTGCACTGACAGTAAAATCTGGTGCTGCCGGAGGCAAGGGAACTGTAAAATTATGTTTATAATTAAAATCTACACGATCTTCTAAATAAGCCATAGCGGAGTCTGCGAGAAAAATGATACTATCTTTATTAAGTAAAGATAGATCCCGAGATGTTTTAAAATCTGCCCCGCCTACATACTCGGCAAAGATAATGACCACTGAGTCGAGGCCTCTTCCAAAGAGATCATATGGTCCAAATGAGTAATTTGCATAGAGTCTTCCATTTCCCATTCTTAGATCATTTGTATCTACAAATGCTTCATTTAAAAGCATGGGATTCGCCATAGCATTGTATTTGTTAACTAAACCGGATACACCTGCAAATGGTCCTTCATAATCTGAAGAAGAGGGCCCCTGAGCCCAAACAAAGCCATTAAAACGAGAGGACGTATCATAAGCCGAAAAATCATCCAAGAGTTTAATCCCAATTTTGGCCGGTGCCATGTATTCGTAATGATCTTCGTATTCATCAGTAAATGAATTAAAAGAAAGGTAGGAATAGTATCCAAAACTTTCATCTTCAGCAGTTTCACTGTAATTACTGGCCCAAGCCGTCAATGATCTTTTAGTCTCATTCCAACGACCTATGGTATTGCGTGCGCCAGCGGGATGGTTAGGATTGGTATAATTCCAGGCTCTAGCTGTAGGGCTTAAAGCATAGGTAAAAAGAAAATAAGCACTATCTACACCATTTCGCTCCGTTTTAAGTGTGGATATAACATATTTTGTAATAATATAATCCTGATCAGCTTTGGAACCATTCCATTGCATCACCTTACGTTTTATATTAAGATTAAATTTTTTATTCTCAGTATTAGCATCTACAAACTGCGGATCCTTTTCCCATTCGGAAAGAATAATTTCCTCAGCCTCATAAGGTGAGCTTAAGCCATAGTAGTTTTCACCATTTTTCCATTTCTTTTCATGTTTACGAGCCACAAACGGCATTTTGCCTTGCTCCCAGGATGTATTTCTGTCGCCATTAAGTGCAAAATCCATCCAGCCCTGAACTGTATCAGGTTCTTGAGTGCGCATAGCTGTCACATAGAAACCGGCTGATACGATATGGGAATAAGTTCCACCAAAATTAACGCTTAATTCTGAAACATTGTATCCAGGCCAATCTAAACCGTACGACATGGTACGCCAATCAGAAATGGGTTCACATTCTTGAGTATAATGCAATGCGTGCCATAAGCGACCACGATTTAATTCAACCAAACGATTTTGTTCTTGTGCCTGTAAGCCCAAGCTCATCATCACAACTAGGATAATTATGTGGAGTATTTTTTTCATTTTTTAAAAGTTAAATCCAAAGTTAATAAAAATTTCACGGGGTATATTTTTAAATACCTGATAATTATTATAAAGCCTTACATCTCTATCGGGATCATTATCCGGATCGGCATAAGTTGCCGAGCGCAATACCCATCTTGATAATTCACCACTATATATTGGCGTAAGTTGTCTATTGTTAAATAGGTTAGAAATTCTTACAGATGCCACTAGATTTAAGCCTTTAGAAAAGCCTATGATTTTTTCTATCTGTAAGTCAGTATTAGATTCCAGAGGATAACGTCGATTACTTTCAACATTTTGTTCTGCAACATAAGATGGTTGCCAATAATAGGCTAGGCCACTACTGACCCTATAAATAAGACCAAAACTCATATTCTCAAAAAGATAGACTCCAGCGACTTGAGGACCCGAACGCGCAGGTATCCTATAGCTTAAAGATCCGTTAAAACGATGAGTTCGATCTTCGCCAGAAGTATATTCAGAGGCACTATAAGTATATTTTTGTTCTAATTCGGGCGTCATATCTTCAAGAATAATATAATATCCGTGATATCCACGTTTGACTTGGCTTAAAGTATAGGTCATACGATACCTCCACCGCTCAACCCGGCGATTTGAAAAAGAAATCTCAACACCCTGCGAACTTCCATAGGCATTATTTAGATACGTGGTATAAGTTCCATAATAATTCCCACTTTTTTTAATGGAACCGGCACTGGTTTCCATACTTACAGCAGAAATTTGATTTTTAAGATCATTATAATAAGTAACAACATCGAGTTGATGTGTATTCCATAAATTTTGTTGTATACCTATCTCGTAATTAACGCTCTGTTGAGGTTCTAAATTAGGATTCCCAATCATTCCCCAGCCGTGATTGGTCTGATTATCTAAAGCATGTACAACAAGGGGCATGGATGTAAAATGGCCATACTGAACTCTGAAAACTGTTTTATCTGATATGGGGAATGACAATCCGGCGCGCGGAGATAAGCGAAGATAGGTTTTAGAATCATCCCAGGCAGGAATACCAATTCCTCCGGTAAAACCTTCATTTTCGGCCGGATAAAAAACATCAAAAGGATATTCAGGGACTTTTCCGCCAAAATTGAAGGCATCAAGGCGCAGTCCAATATTTGCAATTAATCCCGAAAATTCAATTTGATCTTGAATATACGCAGCTGCGTATCTTGTTTTAGCTTTATAATTTGTAGAGAAACCTGTTCTCCATATAAAGGATGAGACCGTCAGTGATGAAGACGCATTATAATCTTGGTCCATCTGCCAAGCTTCAATACCTGCTTTAATATAATGTGCTTTGTCAATCTGATTGGCATAGGATATGCGACCACTCCAAAGATCAGTCAAAGATGCTTGATTGTAAAGACTAGACCAGGTATAATATTTTCGATAATCAAGATACCAAGCTCCTTCATCTTCCAATAGGCGATAATCTCGCCTGCCTTGTGAGAGAAGTTGTTTATCTTTATCTATACCGGGAGTAGGTGTTTGGATTGAGGACATCTCCTCATTTTGGTGGGTAATACTAAGATCAAGAAAGGATTCTTGATTGATCATAAATTTATAGTTTAAATTTTGTGATGAGACTTTTTCATCTCTTAAGGCATCATAAACGAGAGTATATTTCTTTTTAGCTCCGTAAGTCCCACTTAAGCCGGCCCAACGAATATCACTTGAACCTGAGCCCATTCCCGAAGCAAAGTGCTGATACATATGTGTAAACTTAAAGCTGTGCCTATCACCGGGTTTATAGGAAAGGGTCATAGTCATATTTTGTAAAGCTTGCTTTTGTTCTACTGTGGGTAATCGTGTAGGTTTTGTACTGAGCTCTCCAGACACAAAGAAACTTAATTTGTTTGCATTCTTGCCTAATGGACCGCCTAAGCTAAACAGATATCGGGTTTTAGGCATGGCACGATAATCATAAACACTTAAAATGTTAGCATCGTTAGTCGTCCAATAACCACTTGTATCACCTGTTTGGGAATCATAATCATACAAATATATGTCATCACCTTCTATACTATGATTTTTTACCCATATATTATAATTAGTCACAGCGGAACTGTCAGTTAATGTTGCGACATCAAGCCAAGGGTCAAGTTTACCCCATTCTTTCCATTCGGGTTGATCTTTAGAATATAGATAATCACCCCAATGATATTGTCCGGGAGGTCGATATTCAAAGCGAAATCCTCCTGAAAACTTTGAACCTCCTTCTTTAGTGACAACATTCACTAAACCGGATTGAGCGTTACCGTACTCAGCATTAAATCCACCGGTAATGACCTCCATTTGAGCTACAGCAAGAGGATTCATTTCCATTTTCCATGAAGATTCCGACTTTTCTGTCATCCCCGACCCACCATAAGCTGTTGCACCCGTATTGGATGTCATACTTTTCATTCCATTGACAGAATAGGATACATCGTACCCGCTTCCCCCGCGAATAGAGATAGAGCCATCGGCATTCATAGAAACGCCCGCTGTTAATTCCATAACATCACGAATGCCATCTACAGGCATATCGGCAATATCTTTGTTTTCAAAATAGGTCGATGAGCTTGTTTTATTGGGTTCAACAATGGCTCTTTCAGCCGTTACAAGTACTTCTTCGCCCGCATAGGCCTGAATTTTCATTGCAACATCCATGCGAGTAGATCGATTTATTTGAACCTGAACATCTTCCATTGAAATATTTGAATAACCGATATAAGAATATCGAAGTGTATAAGTTCCGGGGGCTATATTTAAAATTACATAATTACCATCTGCATCAGAAGCAGCACCAATTGATAAATCAGTTAAAATAATATTTGCTCCAGCAAGTGCCTCCCCTGTATTAGCATCATAGACTCTCCCGCTTATCTTTCCGGTTTGAGCAAATAGCATTGATACAAAAGATACAATGATGACAATAATAACGATTAGTTTACAATAATTTTTCACTACCCGTCCAAAATCAATTAGTTTGTTCTTTCAACTTACTAACTAATTTATTGTGTTTAAAATAATAATACAATATATTCCTAATAAATTTTATGGAGGAATTGTGAGTTCAACTTTTAAG
>CAZNFT010000012.1:41539-43586 GCA_964572745.1 uncultured bacterium | reverse complement strand
ATGATAAGAAGATATTGGCTTTGAGTTAATCATTTGCCCTAAATCTTTTGCTGGATTATACATCACACGAAAAAATGATTTTGCCAAAACAATGTAAAGACACAACATCCTCCTTCGCCCCGACAATTCGGAGCTATGTAGAGCAGGCTTCTTACCTTCTTACCTCTACTTCGCTCCTGCGGAGCTATGTAGAGCAGGCTTCTTACCTTCTTATCTTCTTATCTTCTTCTTTGAGTCACTGAGTTTATCGCTTCCCAGCTAAAGCCCTTGCCTTGCAAATATCTTATAGCTTTGGCTAAATCTTCGCGGGTCTCAAAATTTTGCTGTTTAAATTTCTTGAGCATATGGAATTTGCAGTTCTCGACCTGTGTTTCAAAGTCGTAATGCTGTATATATTCATTAATGAGTTCGCTAGACAGACCTCGCTGAAATAATTTTTCCCGGATCTTGGAAGGGCCCAATTGTTTTCTTTCTATCAATTCTTTTAGGTAGAGTTTAATAAAGCGTTCATCATTGAGATAATTTTTAGATTGTAAATATTCTATGGCAGCTTGAATAGCAGCTTTTTGATAGCCTTTTTGATATAACTTTGTGCGGAGCTCACCTGTGGCATGATCGCGCCTTGAAAGCAGCTCTAAGGCCTTTTCACGAGTAAAAGCGACATCAGCAGCATGTCTTAGTGCTTCGACTTCTTTGTCGTCCAGCTCTTTACCGCGTGAAAGGGAAAAGCGAAGGATCAGGTCGTCGGTAACGCTGATCCTTTCATCATTATCTAAAAAAATATTAAATCGATTTGAATGTCTTTTCTGCACCGTGATTTTGGTAACACGAAGCATAATGACTATTTACTTTCTTTTTCTTCGACTTCTTTGACTTCTTTAACTTCTTCACTCTGTTGATCGCCAATGCCTAAAGCATTCTTGACTTCATTGGCAACAGCTTTGAGTATTTCGGGATTATCTTCAAAGAATTGTTTTGAGTTTTCTCTTCCCTGGCCGATCTTTTCTTTATTGTAAGAATACCAGGAACCCGCTTTATCAACAATGTTGTATGCAACTGCTAAATCTAGAACATCACCTGTATAAGAAATACCTTTTCCGTACATAATATCAAATTCAGTTTTCTTGAAAGGCGGTGCTACTTTATTTTTAACCACTTTTACAACCGTTCTTGTCCCTGTAAAATCTGTACCATCTTTAATTGAAGTTGATTTACGGACCTCTAAACGGACGGATGTGTAAAATTTAAGTGCTCGACCACCGGTAGTTGTTTCGGGATTACCGAACATTACACCGATCTTTTCACGGATTTGGTTAATAAAGATAATGGCCACATGAGATTTAGATACCAAACCGGTCAATTTACGCAGGGCCTGACTCATAAGTCTTGCCTGTAATCCCATATGAGAATCACCCATATCGCCTTCGATCTCAGCTTTTGGGACAAGAGCTGCAACGGAATCGATAACAATAATATCCAAAGCATTTGAGCGGACAAGAGTTTCAGTAATTTCAAGTGCCTGTTCACCATTATCCGGCTGTGATACCAATAAACGATTTGTATCAATTCCAAGGTTCTTTGCATAAGCTATATCCAAAGCGTGCTCTGCATCGATAAAGGCAGCATTTCCGCCTGCCTTTTGTGCTTCTGCAATGCAGTGTAAAGCAAGAGTTGTTTTACCGGAAGATTCCGGACCGTAAATTTCCGAAATTCTTCCACGGGGAATTCCACCAATACCTAAAGCGGCATCAAGTGAAAGTGACCCTGTTGAAATTGCGCCAATATTCAGCGGTCTGGAGTCGTCGCCCATGTACATAACGGACCCTTTTCCAAACTGTCTGTCAATCTGTGCTATAGCAACTTCTAAAGCTTTCTTTTTATTATCTGTACTCATATTTTGGAATCCTTTCTATGTAAAATATTTGTGCTAAGTTAATACTAATTCTTAGCAATTTGAAGTAAAATAATCAATATGAAAATATATGTGGCGTAGGTCACATTTTTTGGTGTGTTGACGGGATGACGGGATTGCCTTTTTCGACAGGAT
>CAZNFT010000012.1:33873-41439 GCA_964572745.1 uncultured bacterium | reverse complement strand
TTGACGGGATGACGGGATTGCCTTTTTCGACAGGATCACAGGATATGCAAGATTGCTTTTTGACGGGATGACGGGATTGCCTTTTTCGACAGGATAACAGGATATGCAAGATTGCTTTTTATCTTAGACGACAATCCGGAATTAGATGAAAAAGATCAACCCCTCCATTTCAGTCAGGGTTGTTTCCACGTCTAGCAACTAATCCTGATTGACTTAAAGCACTCTCACATGTTTTTTCTAAGACATCATTGAGACCTTGCCCCGATTTGTTTATTAAAGATAAGAAGATCAAAGCTTTGAGTTAATCATTTGCCCTAAAAAATCATCTTCGCCAAAACAATGTAATAGACGCAGCGTCCTCCTTCGCCCCGCCCTAATTTTTCGGGGTCGAGGCTTACACCTTCGCTCCTGCGGAGCTTTGGTGCACAGGTCGGCGGACAGGTTGCTGTTGAGACAAGGCATTGCCTTGTCTCAACCTGTGCCAGGAAAAAATCATCCTGATGACATTCTTACCCTCTTATCTTCTTCTTTTCTTATCTTCTTATCTTCTCACCCGCTTAGCTTCTCGGTTTAGGGCTTATTAACAAAATATTTAAAGAATAAAAAGGGGGTTTTAAAATCAAATGCTTAGATGTAAAGCTATGCAAAAAGTTCTCAATGTCTAGTATATTCTAAATTTTTAATTTTGCTCTTGCAAGAGATGCCGACCCAACAATGCCGGCATTATTGCCTAATTTAGCTTTAACAATCTCAACCGCCGCAGCTGGGATAATATAGGCATGTTTTATCATTCCCATGCGCACAGGTTCCATCAATACCTCGCCTGCATTGGAAATACCACCGCCAATGATCACCATTTCGGGGTTTAAAATATTTACAAGACTCGCAATGGCATGCCCCAAAATTTCGCCTGTCTCTTTGAGGACTTCAATTGAAATTCTATCACCGTCATTGGCAGCCATGGCTATAGCTTTGGGAGTTACTTGACCATTTTCCAGATATTTATTTATAGATGTTTCTATGCCCTTGCTCTGATAAAGCTTAAAACGCTCAATAATGCCTTCTTTACCGACATAGCGTTCCAGACAGCCATAATTGCCGCAAGCGCAATATTTTCCGTCACGGTCAATGGACATATGGCCGATCTCGCCGGCTGTGAATGTTGTCCCACGATAAAGTTCACCATTAATAATAATTCCGCCACCAACGCCGGTCCCCACTGTTAAGGCTATAATATTCTTTTTACCTTTTCCGCTGCCATAATATAATTCACCCATAGACATGGCATTGACATCATTATCTAAAAAAACCGGTTTATTCAGTTCCTCCGAAACAGCTTTCGTGATAAAAATTCCATTGAGATTAGGGACATTAGCAAGAAGTTGCAACTGTCCGAGCTCAGGGTTCAACAAGCCGGGGGCACCAATACCAATACCTAGAATATTCTCCTGAGGCAATGTTGAGTCATCCATCACTTTTTGAGTAAACTCAATAATATCTTTGACAATTTTTTCGCCGCTTTTATGCGGATCGGTCACAAAAGAATTCTTTACAACGATAGAGCCCTCTTCATCAACAATACCGATCTTAATACTGGTCCCACCAAAATCAATGCCCACATAATACTTCATTTATCATCCTTTTCTTAAAAAACACCTCTAATTATTATTCCAAGAAATTCACATCTTCGCAGACTCCACATATTGAAAGCTAAAAATATCTCCTTAGTGTAAAATATAACTCTTTTTGATTTACAGAGACTTTTAAAAGACCATCTAATTTAATTTACATCAAGTCAGCAAATTCCCTTTTGTAAAATATCTTTAACTATGGCAGCGAATGCTTGTTCGTTATCATCATCTAAAATACGATAATCTGTAAAATATTAACACCCTATAATTTCGAGAAATACTTTAAGAAATTCAATACAATTATTCAGAAGTCGAAGACGCGCTCTAGCCTTCCTGAGCGGCGAAGCTTTCTGCTTGGAAATAGCCTTGGCACAGGCTGATGCAAAGGGTTCTTTAACTTAAACCTGAAATTAGTATTTAAAATTCCGAGGTTTAGGAGCAAAGAAGAATCAGAAAGCCTAGCACTACCTTAATGTATTGACTTCGTTAAGCGAATCCCCTTGAGCAAAAACATCTTGTAATCACAATCACATTCCTTTAGCTTTCAAAAAAATACAAGTGGCTTGTATCTAAAAAAATTGAAGAATACACGGAGAAAACATTATCAAAGACCCAAAAATACAATCAGGCAATAAGTTTGTAGCCTCAATTCTTAAAAAGTTTGGAATTACATCTCTTAATCCCATGCAGGAAAAGGCCTACAAAAGCATTCAATCAAAGTCGGATGTGGTCTTGATATCACCGACGGGAACAGGTAAAACTCTGGCATTTTTATTACCATTAATAGAAGGACTTGATAAGGATTGCGATGAGATCCAAATGCTTATTCTTGTTCCCTCCCGTGAATTAGCACTTCAAATTGAGCAAGTATGTCGAAATATGGGAACTGGATTTAAGGTAAATGCTGTCTATGGCGGACGAGCTCCTTCTTTAGATAAGCTCGATCTAAAACATCGACCGGCCATTCTTATTGGCACTCCCGGCCGTATAGCCGATAGATTAAGACGAGATAATTTTCCTTTGGGAAATATTAACACCCTTGTGCTTGATGAATATGATAAATCACTCGAAGTTGGCTTTGAAAAAGAAATGACCGAAATTATTGAAGAGCTCCCTTTTGTCGATCAAAGAATACTCACATCTGCTACCAGTTATGCCAAGATCCCGGAATTCTTGGGTCTGCAGGAAGCTATTTTTATCAACTATCTCGATGAAGGTGCTTCACAATTGACTGTAAAAACCCTTCTTTCAGAGGATAAAGATAAGTTAAAATCTTTGAAAAAAGCGCTTGCTTTTATTGGTCCACAGCTCGGTATTATTTTTTGCAATCACAAAGATGCCCTGGAGCGAATACATAAATTCTTATCTGAAAATGAAGTTCATCATGAATGCTTTCATGGCGGCATGGAACAAGTCGATCGTGAACGAGCACTTATTAAATTCAGAAACGGATCCGCTCAACTTCTTTTGGCTACTGATCTGGCCGCACGAGGACTTGATATTCCTGAAATAAAATTCATTCTTCATTATCATCTTCCCCTTCACAAGAAAGAATTTACGCACAGAAATGGACGGACTGCCCGTATGAATGAAAATGGCATTGCCTATATTTTGCAATGGAAAGAAGAAAAACTACCTGATTTTATTCAGGATATAGATCCCGAAAGTCTAATTATTGAAGAACAAAAAGAATCTATCTTGCCTTTACCGCTAAAATGGGAAACCCTGTATATTTCAGGAGGAAGACGCGATAAAATATCAAAGGGAGATATCGCCGGATTATTTATTAAACAGGGCGAAATTAAAAAAAATCAACTTGGACTTATTGAAATAAAACAAAATTGTTCTTACGCCGGAGTACATGCTAGCATAGCTGAGATGCTCATAGAAAAAACCAATAATAGCCGGCTAAAGAAAAAGAAAGTGAGAATTAGTCTCATATGATCAGAAGGCAGAAGCGAGAAGGCAGAATGCCGAATCATGATTGCAAATTCCTGATTCCAGAATTTTAATTGAATCAATAATCTGAAATCTAAAATCTGGAATCTTTCTTCTTTGTGCCCTTTGTTCACTTTGCGACTACTTTTACCGTGTTCTTGTTTACCTTTGGGGTTCAATTTTTTCTTTTTTGTGACTTTAAGATACTTCGCGCCTTAGTGTGAGGTCTTATATTCTTTTTTTCTTTGCGTCTAGTTGCCAGTTCCAGTTGCCTCATACTTCTTACTTCTTCTTGCATTTTGCGTGTTTTCCCTATAAATTTCAGGCTGTTAGAATGAAACAAAAATTGACTTGAAAGGATACATATGAGCAAAGGCGTTACCCCTCAATCACAGGATTACTCAAAATGGTACACAGATGTTGTCCAAAAGGCAGAACTTGCTGATTATTCCCCTGTAAAAGGCTGCATGGTCATTCGCCCCTATGGTTATGCACTCTGGGAAAATATTAAAGCAAATCTTGACAAAATGTTCAAAGAAACCGGACATGTAAATGCCTATTTTCCCATGCTCATTCCTGAAAGTTTTCTAAAAAAAGAAGCGGATCATGTGGAAGGTTTTGCGCCAGAATTAGCTGTGGTCACTCACGGTGGTGGCAAAAAACTGGAAGAACCACTGGTTATTCGTCCGACTTCCGAAACCATAATCTGGTCCATGTACAAAAAATGGATCAATTCCTACCGCGACCTGCCTATTCTCATCAATCAGTGGGCCAATGTTGTCCGTTGGGAAATGCGTACAAGAATGTTCTTGCGTACCACTGAATTCCTATGGCAAGAAGGCCACACCGCACACGCAACTGCTGAAGAAGCTATTGAAGAATCTCATAAGATGATCGGTGTTTATCGTGATTTTGCTGAAAATTTCATGGCTATGCCGGTTATTGTGGGCACAAAAACAGAAAATGAAAAATTTGCAGGCGCCGTTGATACTTTTACCATTGAAGCTATGATGGGCGACAAACGCGCTCTTCAATCAGGGACTTCTCACTACCTTGGTCAAAATTTTGCCAAAGCTTTTGATGTAATGTTCCAGAACGAAAAGAATGAACAGGAATATGTTTTTGCTTCATCCTGGGGAGTTTCAACTCGTCTGGTTGGTGCTTTGATCATGACTCACGGTGACGATAAGGGTCTTATTCTGCCTCCTAAATTAGCTCCTTATCAGCTTGTGCTTGTTCCGATTTACCGCGACGATGAAGCTAAAGAAAAAGTGATGCCCTATGTTAAAGATATTACAGATTCACTTGATGCTCTAGGACTTCGATATCATGTAGATAGTCGTGAAACACTCTCACCCGGTTTTAAATTCAATGACTGGGAAATGAAGGGCGTTCCCCTACGCATTGAAGTAGGTCCCCGCGATGTCGATGCCGGTAAACTTGTTTGTGCCAAACGCCTCTCAGGCGAAAAGGCAATTATCACTAAAAAAGAATTCAAAGAGACTGTTGTAAAAATGCTGGATGATATTCAATTCGAAATGCTTGCCAGCAAGAAAGCCTTCCGCAAAGAAAATACCCTTGATATAAACTCTTATGATGAACTGAAAGCTGCCACTGAAAATGGTGGTTTTGCCCGTGCATTTTGGGCCGGTTCAAGCGATGATGAAAAACGCATACAGGAAGAAACTAAAACTACTGTCCGTTGTATACCTTTTGAACAATCAGGCAAAGAAGGCACTTGTTTTTATACAGGCAAGAAAACTACTACGCAGGTAATTTTCGCAAAATCCTATTAAATTAAAAGTCGAAAATACGCCCTCGACTTCCTAAACGACGAGACTCCACTTGTGTCATTCTGCCTCTCTCGATGAATATCGGTAAATTTTGTTTTCCCAAAAGCTTCGTGTACTAAACTTTTAACTTTGTACTCTGCTTTGTACTTTGCTTTTTAATTTAAACTGTGTAATTTCCTTCATGTTACAAAACACCCAAGCATTCATCCTTAAAGTTAATCCCAAAGGGGAAACATCGGCCATATTACACTGTTTTTCTAAGGATTTTGGAAGAATCATTCTTATTGCCAAGGGTGCCAGATCAAGTAAATCTCCTTTTAAGGGACTAATAGAACCTTTTTCACTGCTAAATGTGCATTACAAGGAAAAAAAGGACAGAGCTTATCAGTTTCTATCTCAGGCAGAATATCTAAAGCCCTATACTAAATTAAAAAATCATCCTGAATCTGTTCTCTTTGGATCCATCATTCTTGAAATACTTTATAAAGAACATGAAAACGATCCAAACAAAGCAACTTTTGAACTACTAAAACAAGTTTTTGATCTTATGGAAAATGGACGATCAGCCCAAATGGCGCATTGGTATTTCTTGCTAAAATATTTGGATCTGGAAGGCTTGTCTCTGAATACACTTTCTTGCCTTAATTGTGAAGAGCCTATGGAGCATGGCTATTTTTTTCCAAAAAAAGGGTATATTTTTTGTGAAAACTGTCGTGAAGATTTTTCGTTAAATTGGGAACTAGATAGACAACAACTCACTATATTACAAGACTTGGGTTTGCGGTCAACTGCAGAAATACCAAAAACTATCGATAAAGAGATAGATAAAGAATTGATAAATCGTGTTTTATGGAATACATTAGCAACGCGATTTGATCACTGCAGAACCTTGAAGTCTGTCGAGGTGTTAAGAAAAGTACTCTGACAGGATTCCAGAAGTGGACGAAAGATCTGTAGATCGAACCGTGAATTAAAATGTTTGACCGACAGGTCTATAAAGAAAGGATATAATGAGCCAATATAGATTCAACATGCGCCGTGCTTTAACTCCGGGCATCCGCATTCTCATCATTATTAATGTTGCACTGTTTTTACTAGGCTGGATCATACCCGAATTGAATCGCTATATGATCATCTATGGTGGCTTGGTACCGCAACTTTTTACTCACAAGTTCTTTTTCTGGCAACCACTCACCTACATGTTCTTGCATGGTGGTTTCGGTCACGTCTTTTTTAATATGTTTGCCTTATGGATGTTCGGCACTGAGCTGGAAAGACAATGGGGCACAAAATTCTTTATGAAATATTATTTTCTAACGGGTATTGCTGCCGGGATCTTATCTGCAATTGTTCAGCCTGCCTCTCCAATTCCTATTATTGGTGCCTCTGGAGCTATTTATGGTCTGCTCTTGGCTTTTGCTCTAATGTATCCAAACAGAATTATATATTTCAATTTTTTCATCCCCATCAAAGTCAAATATTTTGTCATGATCTTTGCTGTTATTGAATTATTTTCATCAATTAGTGCGAGTGCCGGTAGTGGCAGTGGTGTAGCACATTTCACTCACCTTTCGGGAATGATATTTGGTTATCTTTATTTACTTTGGAAAGCTCGTAAAAATAAAAGCAAAAAATCCTCGCCTTTCAAAAAATTTAAGATCGTATGGGACTCTAAAACAAAAGATCCCAAAAAAAAGAAAACGCAGGTTTTTCGTAATGAAGAAGAAGAGATCCAATATTTACTCAATCGTATCAACAAAGAGGGTTATGCCTCTTTAAGTGAAGATGAAAAAGAGAGATTATTGGACTTAACGGATAAATACAGGTCTTAATGTCGATGCTTGATAAGTAGCAGGTTGAGATTGAGGTTGAGGCTGAGGTATTCTCTTCCTTGTTCGATATTCAAGGACTTCGTAAATCACAAATCGGCGTTCCTTGTTCGATATTCGCAGACTTCACAAATCGCATATCGATGTTCCTTGTTCGATATTCAAGAACTTCGCAAATCATATATCGGTGTTCCTTGTTCGATATTCAAGGACTTCGTAAATCACAAATCGGCGTTCCTTGTTCGATATTCGCAGACTTCACAAATCGCATATCGGTATTCCTTGTTCGATATTCAAAAACTTCACAAATCGCATATCGATGTTCCTTGTTCGATATTCAAGAACTTCGCAAATCATATATCGGTGTTCCTTGTT
>CAZNFT010000012.1:0-33773 GCA_964572745.1 uncultured bacterium | reverse complement strand
GTTCGATATTCAAGAACTTCGCAAATCATATATCGGTGTTCCTTGTTCGATATTCGCAGACTTCACAAATCGCATATCGGTATTCCTTGTTGAATATTCTAAGACTTCCTAATTCGTATATTCGTGTTGATGATTGATAAGTAGCAAGTTAAGGTTAAGGTTGAGATCGCCTTTAGTAAGCTCCTTTATAAAAGTTCATCTTTTAATTCTAAAAAACTTTTGATGATCCCCGTTAAACTTTCTATTTTTTTACAAAAACAATAAAGCTTCTTAGCTTTATATAAGAGCTTGCAAAGTCTTATTTATTAACGATTTCGCTTTCAATTGATATTATTCTATTTTAAATTGAGTAATTAAAATCTCACTGAGGATCAGATGGCAACAAAACAAGATATTACACGAATTCCCCCGCAATCCATTGACGCTGAAAAAGCGGTTTTAGGCTCTATGATGCAAGACGAAATGGCTGCAAGTCGTGCTATGGAAATTCTTAACGAAGATGCATTCTATATGGATTCACACCGTTTTATTTTCCGTGCCATGAAAGATCTGAACAATGAACATAAACCCATTGATCAGTTGACGGTTGTAGAGCAACTCAATCAAATGAAATTAATCGATGATATCGGTGGTCCGGCACTTATTGCAAATCTTATTAACCGTGTACCTACGGCTGCAAACATTGAATATTATGCCAAGATCGTAAAGGATAAATACACACTCCGGACAATTATTAAAACATCAAATAAAATGATCGAATCAGCTTTTTCTGAAAATGAAACCACTGAAATTATTCTTGATACAGCTCAACAAAAGATCTTTCAATTGCGCGAAAGTGCTTCATCACAAGATTTTGTGGCTGTTAATACCATCACTCGTCCAACAGTTGAGCATGTAGAACACCTTTTTTCACATAAAGGTGATATGGTTGGTATTCCCAGTGGATTTAAGTTATTCGACAATATGACAAACGGCTTTCAAAATTCAGATCTTGTGATTATTGCCGGTCGACCTTCTATGGGGAAAACCGCTTTAGCTTTATCTATGGTCAGAAACATGGCAGTCGATCATGGTGTAAGTGTTGGATTTTTCTCTCTTGAAATGTCCCAAGAAGGTATTGCCATGCGACTTTTAAGTATGCAAAGTGGTATTGACCATCAAAAACTACGCTCGGGAAAATTGCAACAGAATCAATGGAATTTCCTGACAGAAGCAGCCTCAGAGATCAACTCAGCAGACATCCATTTTGATTTTACAGCTAACCTGAATGTTATGGAGATGCGTTCTAGGGCTCGCCGTTTAAAAAGCCGTATCGATAAGCTGGATATTATTTTTGTCGATTATCTTCAAATTGCACACGCTACTGTAAGAGCTAATGATTCCCGTGTTCAGGAAGTTGCTATGATCTCTCAACAATTAAAAGCGCTTGCAAAAGAATTAAAAATTCCGGTTGTGGCTTTATCACAGCTATCCCGTGCACCCGAACAGCGAGGCAAAGGTGATAGTAAACCTAAACTTTCAGATCTTCGTGATTCCGGTGCCATTGAACAGGATGCCGACCTTGTTATGTTCGTACATCGCCAGCATTACTACTCCAAAGACCCGGCAGATGAAGGTAAAGCCGAAATGATCATTTCAAAACATCGTAATGGTCCTACAGGCTCTATTCCTTTAAGTTTTAAAAATAATATAGTACGATTTTTCGATGCACCTTTT
Source organism: uncultured bacterium (assembly GCA_964572745.1). Taxonomy (GTDB): domain Bacteria; phylum Fidelibacterota; class Fidelibacteria; order Fidelibacterales; family Fidelibacteraceae; genus M50B103. The sequence goes on along the minus strand of CAZNFT010000012.1, from coordinate 32,057 downwards.
GAAAATTACGGTGCCGATATTGATGAGGCGGCTTTCTAATACTTATGAATCAACAACTACCCGACATATTTCCTAAAGATTTTCAAGACCTTCTTGATAAAATAAAAACTTACAACGCCAATGTTGATAGTGATAAGCCAATTTTATGGAAGGCCTATAATTTTGCAAAAGAAGCGCATAAAACTCAGTTCAGACGTTCCGGTGAGCCCTATTTTGTACATTTATACAACACTGCCTATATTCTTGCTGAACTGAATATGGATACAGCAACCATTTGTTCTGGTTTTTTACATGATGTTCTGGAAGACACGAATCTTTCAGAAGAAGTACTAAGCAACGAATTCACCCCACAGATCCTGCAATTTGTTAAAGGCGTTACCAAGATCAGTGGAATTAAATTTTCTAGCCAGCAACAGCAACAAGCGCAAAATTTCCGAAAAATGTTATTGAGCGTTGCTGACGATATCCGTGTTATTATTATTAAATTTGCAGATCGATTGCATAATATGCGAACGCTAGATCATATGCCGGAAAATAAGCAGCGTAAAATTGCTCTTGAAACTCGTGATGTGTATGCTCCTCTTGCCCACCGCCTTGGTATGTATCGTATTAAAATGGAAATGGAGGATCTCGCTCTAAAATATTTAGATCCAGAAGCATATAATGAATTAAGCGAAAAAGTCATAGCTCAAAAAAAACGATCACAAAATGATATCGATGATTTTATTGCTATGATCAATTCTTATCTCGATAAAGAAAAGATCAGTGCCCGTGTTTTTGGTAGAATCAAAAATTTTAATTCCATTTATAACAAGATGATTCGTCAAAACAGGCCTCTTGAAGAGATCTTTGATATCTTGGCTATTCGAATAATTGTAGATTCTATTACACATTGTTATTCTGTTCTTGGTATTGTACACCAGAATTTTACGCCTCTTACTGAACGATTCAGAGATTTTATTGCAACGCCTAAATCCAATGGTTATCAGTCAGTTCATACCACGATCATCGGTCCAAAGGGTATTCCCATTGAAATTCAGATAAGAACTGAAGAAATGCATAAGATGGCTGAAGTTGGTATTGCTGCTCACTGGAAATACAAAGAATCCGCCGGACACGATGAACTGGATTCCCATATAAAATGGTTGCGCGATCTTGTTGATATACTCAAAAATGATACCAACGACGATGAAGATTTTCTTGAGACACTAAAGATCGACCTTTTTAATGATGAGATCTTTGTCTTTACGCCTAAAGGCGATCTGATAAAATTGCCTATTAATTCTACTGCATTGGATTTTGCCTTTGCAGTCCATACTGAAGTTGGCTTCCGCTGTATTGGTGCAAAAGTTAATGGTAAGATTGTTTCTTTGAATTCAAGACTTTCCAGCGGGGACAGAATTGAAGTAATTACCTCCAACAATCATAATGTCAGTTATAACTGGCTTCGCTTTGTCACAACAAACAGAGCCAAACACAGAATTCGTAAATGGTTGCAACGCCACGAATTGGAGCAATCTATAAAGCTAGGTGAAGAAATTCTTGAAAAAGGACTAAGAAAAGTAAAATTGTCTTCCAAGATAAAGGATGCAAAAGGACGATTTAAAGAACTGAATTTCCAAACAGAGCAACTTTATTTTCAAGCTATCGGCAAGGGTGAACTAACCGTAAAGCAGATCATTCAAACACTTTATACAAAAGAAGAAGAAGATAAAAAAAACAGACTATTACCCGAAATCAAACAATTGCGCTCTACAAATGGTATTTCGGTAAGTGGTCATGAAAATATGCTTGTTCAATTAGGCAAATGCTGTAATCCCATTCCAGGTGATAAGATCATTGGATTTATTACACGCGGACGCGGTATTACGGTTCACCGCCACGATTGCAAGAACATTCCCAATCTTGAAGAAGAAAAAGATCGTTTTATAGATGTTCAATGGGAGGTAAAAGCAGGCAGAACCTTTGTAACCCGCATAAATATTATTGGCGAGGACCGCTCAAATCTGATCTATGATGTATCACAGATCATTCGTGACCAACACACAAATATATTAAGTATTAACTTTTCTGTCGAAGGCAAACTGGCAAGAGGACAGGTCGCCATTCTTGTAGAAAGTGTAAAACATATAGAAAGAATAACTCAAAAATTAAAGAATATACCCGGTGTATTAACAATTGAGAGAACTTAGTCTGGAGGACATAATGAAGCAGTTAGAAAAGAAAACATTCACCAAAAAAGATATAGCAAAGCATGTTCGCGAACGGACCAAAGACAGAGGTGGATGTAAAATGAAAATTTACGAATGTGAAAAATATATGGATGAGATCTTTGCAGCAGTCTTAGACCTACTAATGGATGAAGAAGCTGAAAGAGTTCGTATAGAAATAAGAAATTTTGGCGTATTCGAAGTGAAAAACTCCAAAGCCAAACCTCAGGCAAGAAATCCCAAGACAAACGAAGTCATTTATGTTCCAGCTCGTAAAAAAGTCCATTTTAAAGCCGGGAAGATTTTAAAAGAATATTTATCTAAAGCTCGTGAAACAGAGGACTAAATGGGACGCATCCTCGCAATAGATTATGGCATGCGCAGAATTGGTCTCGCTCTTTCTGATCCACTCAAGATAATCGCGACGCCTTTAGAGACCCTTGTGATCAATAGTTACGAGGATGGTATTAAAAAACTTTTAGCTTTATTCAATGATCATGATCTGGAAAAGATCATCATGGGTTATCCCATAGGAACCTCAGGAAATAAAACCGAGCAAACACTTTTGGTAGAAAAACTTATTAAAGAGCTTAAAACATCCATTTCTACTCCCATCATTATCTGGGACGAAAGATATACCTCCCTGCAAGCAAAATCTATCATGCAAGAACAAGGAATAAAGACAAAAAATAATAAAGAGATGGTCGATCAGCTTTCTGCGCGCATTATGCTACAAGAATATCTAAACACAATTTAAATAAAATGAAATTATCAGCTAAACATATTTTATTACTTTTCCTGTCCGCTTTATTACTGGAATTATCTTTTGCCCCTTTTAATCAATGCTATTTAGCTTTCTTTGCACTTTTTCCTTTCTTTTATGTTTTGGAAAGGACAAAAAAAGCTTTTCTTGCAGGACTGATCTGGGGAATTTTCTATACAATTTTTTCAATACACTGGTTAGCTTTAAATACCGGAACATATTGGTGGCTGGCAACTTTTTCTATGTTATTAGCTTCTGTTTTTTTAGCCTTGAATTATGGTCTTATTGCCTGGATTTTTAGAATTATCCAGAATAAAAAGGGAAATCTTGCCTGGTGTTTTTTACCCTTTATCTGGGTAGCTATTGAATTTTTACGCTCTTTTGGGACTTTCGGTTTTCCCTGGTTAGCATTGGGACATTCGCAGGCACATAATACCGCATATTTACAAATTGCAGATATCGGCGGAGTTTTTACTGTATCACTTTTCATCCTTTTAACTAATGTATTCCTCTACTTACTCTATAAATCATTTTCTATCAAAAGATTAGCTGCACTTATTATTGTCATAGCTATCCCCTTTATCTATGGAATAATTATGCTGAATAGCACAATTTCCACTGATAGAGAACTTAATTTCAGAATTGTCCAGCCCAATATTCCCGCTAAAGAAAAGTGGGTTCCTCAAAACCGTCTGCCAATTATTATGAAACTCGATTCTTTATCAAGAATGGAGGCAGCGCAAGAAATTGATGTTATTGTCTGGCCCGAAACTGCCATCCCCTATTACTTACGTTCGTCACTTCATTATCAGGATATCCTCAAAGATTGCTCTAAAGATATGAATATTACATTGATCACTGGTGCATTGGATTTTTATTATCTTGATAATGACTGGCATTCTACCACTAACACGATGATGGTCTTTGAAGCCGATCAAGAAACAATGCGAGAAGGACTTTATGACAAAATACATCTGGTACCCTTTGGTGAATTTACACCTGGAGGCAATCTGCTTAAATGGATGAATAATATGCAATATGGTCAAAGTGAATTTACTTATCGTCCATTTCATCAAAATTTAAAAATGACCGAAGATAATATTCCCTTCTCACCCATGATATGTTATGATTCTGTTTTCCCTCATACACTTCGATCATTCTGCGCAAAAGGAAGTCAATACAACATTCTGATCACAAATGATATCTGGTTCGGTCGATCTGTTGGTCCTTATCAGCATGCTGCCCTTGCCATTGTTCGTTCAGTTGAAACCAGAAAATCTATGGTACGCTCGGCAAATGCCGGTATTTCTATGTTCATAGATGAGAAAGGTCGGGTCATAAGATCACTTCCTCTTTATAAGGCAGGAATAATTGATGCCGGTTTGAAAGCATCCACATACAGATCACTTTATGTCCGCACGGGAAATCTATTTGGATATTTAATGAGCTTAATTACTTTGATGGGATTAATAATATCGTTATGGCCACAAAAAAAATAAGTCTCAGTATTTTTTGCCTGCTTTTGCTATCATTTGCAGTCGGCATGACAGACCTAAACTCGGTCTGGTTCCCAGCCGAAACACCCTATCTTTTAGAAATTGAAGAAAAACTGCAAGAACACAATTATATATTACAAAGCGATTCTTTGAAAGCAGAATACAAAGGTGACTTACTCTTTTATATGCTTAGCAAAGATTCTATCCGTTGCGAAATACAATTAACAAAAGGAGAAGCGGCGTCCTTTGTTCTTGATTCATTTAACAAGGAACCTGAAACAGGTAAAAACGTAAAAGATAATATATTAAAATTTTCCATTTGGATGTTGATTTTAAATGCCCTAACAGCGATATTATTTTTCGCCAGATCCACATAAGAAAAGGACTATTATGAAACGATTTATTCACATTCTTCTTGCACTAACTCTTGCCTTTGGCTTATATGCCCAAGAAAGCAAAGATCTATCGATATTAAAAAGTATCGTCTTGCCCGGTTGGGGTGAAATTAGCAAGGGATCTAACTCCGGATATATTTTTCTGGGTACAGAAGCTGCTTTATGGATGAGTTTTGGAGCTTTAAGATATTCTTACAGTATTCAGACGAAAGATGCTATTTCTTACTCTCAACTGCACGCAGGATTAAAGAATTATCCCGACAAAGCTGAATTCTGGACAGATCTCGGTAACCATATTTCTTATGAACACCATAAAGCAAGCATGCTGGAAAGCAGAAAACCTGAAAAGATCTGGGACATTGATTACAATTGGGAATGGGATTCCCGTGAAAGTTTACTTGAATATGATCGACTTCACAGAAAAAAAGAATTAAGCTACATTACTTCAAATTTTATGTTCACGGGTATGATAGTCAACCGAATTGCCTCCGTGATCAATGTGAGATACTTAAAAACAAAAGACATGAAGATTTCTGCAGTATCTTACCCAATTAATGGTGGTGCAAATTTGCAGTTATCTCTGGATTTTTAAATGAAAAATATCTTGAATATTTTGAAGATCACTCTGCTTTTAAGCAGCTTCATCCTGGTATTCATTCTTGCTGAATTATGGATGCAATTAGCTGTATTTTCTGTTTTTCTCATACTCTCACTTATTTCGGCTAAACGACTTGATATCTTAAAAATGTTTACAAGTCTCGCCTTTTTATTGATCTTTACACTCATAGTTCATTTGTTCTTTCGTTTTGGAGAAAATAATTACTGGCAAGGATTTTCTGAGTGGGCACTTTGGAATAAAACACTATTCTTTACATTCAGAAATGCTAATATCTTACTGATAATGAGTTATTTTATCAAAAGTCAGGATAATTTGAATATACATAAGCTAACAGCATTTCTTGAGAATAGAAAACCCTCGAAACTCTTTCAGCCCCTTAGTCTTGCAATGCGCTATACCGGATTGATCAGCGAAGAATTTACATCTATCCAGCAGGTCCACCGCATTCTTGGGATAAAAAAACCCAAACATTTAATTGCTCAAGTCAAATATTATGCATCATTGATCATCCCCACCATTATTTCTTCCCTGGAACGAGCGGAACATTTATCGATAGCTATGACATCAAGAGGATACAATCGGGGATCATGAAACGCATTATCTTACAAGTGGAATATGATGGTACGGACTATGCGGGGTATCAATTGCAGCCGGATAGACCAAGTATACAGGGCTGTCTTGAAGAAGCCATTGCTAAACTCTACAAAATACCTGTCCGCATACATGGCAGTGGAAGAACCGATGCCGGTGTTCACGCACGATATCAGATAATTCATTTTAATCCGCCCAAAGAATTAAAAAATTTAAAACTAAAAGCAGCACTAAATAGCTTATTGCCTAAAGATATTCGTATAATAAACTATGCATATACCAATGAAAATTTCCATGCTCGTTTCGATGCTAAAAAAAGAAAATATGAATATAGCATCCTTCAAGGAAACACTGCATTAGACCGTAACAGAGTCTGGCAGATATATCAAGAACTCAATGTTCAGGAAATGAAGCGTTCTGCAGAGATATTTCTTGGAGAACATGATTTTACTGCTTTTTGCTCGGCTCAGGCCGAAGTGGAACACAAACGCTGTATTATTTACAGATCGGAATGGTTAGAACAAGGTAATCGATTAGTTTATCATATTCACGGAAACCGTTTTCTGCATTCTATGGTGCGTTCTCTTGTTGGAACAATGCTAGAAGTCGGCAAAGGTAAAATATCCGTCAAAGATTTAAAAAATATTCTTGAAAACAGACTTAGAAACGGTGATGCCATTACAGCGCCACCACAGGGACTCGTGCTGGCAGAAGTCGTTTACGATCAAAACATAAATTGGGAGAAAGAATAATGGTAAAAAAAGGACTTTTCAGTGTTATTGCACTTTTTTTATGCGTCGTATTATTTATTCTGTCTTTACAGTTTTATTTAGATACGCGCAGACATCTCTTATTTGCGCAAGCTAATCAGCAGTCCATTGATACGCTTTATGTTCAAGCAAATAGTCAGGAAATGCGTCTTGCAATCAACGAATCATTAGAGACCCAAAGACAAACAGCCATTACTCAAACAATTAAAAAAACTTCACCGGCAATTACGGGCATACATGTCACAAGAATACGCGAATATTCAAATAATCCATTTTTTTCAGACCCCTTCTTTTCACGATTTTTTCCGAACAATGTGTACAAGAAAAAAATCCAGAGTCTTGGAAGCGGTGTATTGATTTCTGAAGACGGATATATTGTGACCAATGCACATGTTCTTGGAGAAAATGCCATTGAGGTTTACGCCACCTTAAGTGGTGGTGAACGTTTTATGGCAGAAATAATAGGATCAGATGCCTTAACTGATATTGCCTTACTCAAAATAGAATCCGATACTCCCCTTCCCTCTGTAGAACTTGGTGATAGTGATGAAATCATGATTGGAGAATGGGTAATTGCCCTGGGTAATCCCTTTGGTCTCTTTGATGTCAGCAACAAACCCATCGTGACAGCCGGGATTATTTCCTCGCTTAATATGAATTTTGGTGAAACAGAAAGTGGACATGTCTATCAGGATATGATACAAACCGACGCCAGTATTAATAGTGGGAATAGCGGCGGAGCGCTCATTAACATGGATGGTGAGTTGATCGGTATCAATACCTTTATTTTTAATGGTGGAAATCATAGTAGCGGTGGATCCATCGGGATCAGTTTTGCAATTCCGATTAATCGTGTACAGAAAATTGTCGATCATCTCAAGAGAGATGGTGAGATCGCAAGAAATTGGGATTTTGGTATAGCAGGCCAGCCTTTAACTCAATCAATAATTGATTATTATAATCTGGATGCGGATCATGGAATTATTATTATTGATGTTCAAAAAGGAAAAGCCGGAGAAAAGGCAGGCTTACAAGTTGCTGACATCATTCTTGCAATTAATGATCAGGAAGTCAGAAAAACTCAGGATGTAATAGATATCATTAACAATTCTTATCTGAAGATAGGCGATAAGATCCAGGCACTTATTAACCGCGAGGGTGCTGAACTATCTATAGAAATTGAATTAATAGAATAAATTTTAAAAACACTGTCAATAAGCAATTCATATAATCAATCCAATTAATCGTTTCTGTTTATTTGAAGAATAAAAAAAGGGAGGCCGAAGCATCCCTTGATGTAAGATAATTTTAATAGAATTTAAAATTTCATGATATCTCTTAGCTTGTCATAAATATCGGTATTATCATAATAACCTGTAAATTTTTCGGCACCGACTCCAAAAGCTCTCACCGGGACAGGAATAGCGGTATGAGAATATGTTGCCCAGCCAAGACCTACCTTGCGTGATAATACATGCGATGTTTTAAGTAAAAATGGATCGTATGGACCATATAAAATGTACTCTTCATGATTAGATCTATCGCGAGCTTTAAAAGAGCGCTTATAGGCCTTTGTCAACTCTGCGACTTCTGCGCTATCTAATGCCAAGCCCTTAGTTTCGTCACCTAAAGCTGTTTTTTCATAGATGAAGGAAAAAGCCCAAGATGAATCGCTTTGCATGGAATCCGCACCCATTAAAAGTTCCTTATCTTTTTTAAGCTCACTGTACTCTTCTGTAAGCTTAACAAAAGAATTTGTCTGCCACTGAAGCTTAGAGAGCTCCAGATCATTATCGCCGCCGGCAGTCCCTAAAGTAAGACCCCCACATTCATGATCGGCCGTCACAATAATCAGTGTGTTTTCTTTATGCTCTTCATAAAAATCCAAGGCGACTTTTACAGCATTATCAAAAGCGATAATATCATGGATTGTAGTTGCAGCGTCGTTATGATGACAAGCCCAGTCTATTTTTCCACCTTCTACCATGATAAAAAAGCCATCTTCATTATCGAGCATTTTGATCGCTTTATCAGTTATATCAGCTAAAGAAATAGATGTTTCAGAGGCATCTATAGCGAATGGTAAAGCATGATCTTTTCCTTTATCGGGATGAATGAACAATACTTTTCCGGCTCCGGGCTCAAGATATTTGAAGGCTGTTGCACTGTTAACATATAAGTAGTTATTCTCCTTCGCCAATTCCACCACGTTTCCGGGATCAATTCCTTTGGGATCAGTGATATCCCTCAATCCACCACCACCAAAAAAATCAAGATCTGATACAGTTAATTCTTTTGCGATCTCATAGTAATTGTTTTTGCTGGGCTGGTGAGCATAAAAAGCAGCTGGAGTTGAATGATTTAAACTGACACTGGAAATAATGCCGACCTTCATAGCTTTATCTTTAGAATGTTCGGCAATGGTCTTATATGGAAATATATGTTCAGCATCCATAGACAAGGTGTAATTGCTTGTTTTGTGTCCGGTGGCCAATGCTGTTCCGGCTGCACCTGAATCGGTGATATACTGATCTTGGGAATAAGTGCTTGCAGATCCGGTGTAATTAGTTTGATTTAAGTTTAATTTAATTATCCCGCTCTTTCCCTCTACAGAGGCCAGATAGCGTTCAGCGGCATTAATATGCGCTGTTCCCATTCCATCGCCAATAAAAAAGAAAACATACTTTGCTTCCTGTTTATTACAGGACATCAGCATAAAGGCAATTAACAGAACTAAATATTTAGTTATTTTTCTCATTCATATTCTCCTATAAAAAATCTTTCAAAGATTTATCGAATAATAAAAATTTGAATGTGAACAACCAAAGGATTTTATTAGAAAGATGAACAATTTTATTTTTTATATATGAGAGCTTTTTTTCATTCCAGCATAAAAACTGATTAATTTTCATTCTATCAAATAACATTATTTCTTTTGTGTTTCCATTCTTATAGTATAAATTCGGTTTATGAGAGATGAACTTTTTTTGGAAAACTGGTCCCAACTTAAATCCCTTCGTGAAAACAAGGGATTAAGCCTTGATGTATTAAGCGAAAAAATGCGTTTACCTCTTGAACGCATAGAATTTCTTGAAAAAGGTATTTTTGATAAAGACGATATAATTATTATCAGATTGCAGCTAAAAAACTATGCAAGAATTCTTGATATAGATTATGAAGAACTCATTGAATTGGCCGGACTGAAAAAACCAACAGAAGAGACTCAGACACAAACTTTAGGTACATCGGTCAACATTAAAAAAACCAGAACATATAAAGGTAGAAAAAAAGAACCCAATAAGGTTCTTATATATTTTCTGATCATACTGGGTACACTTGCTCTGATCTTTGCTTTAAATCGGGCAGCAGTATCTATGGGTATAAACTCAGATGTTTTTGAGATGACCAAGCAACAAAAAAATGCACTTGACACTCCGAGTGAAACCAGCATAGACTCCAGTTCCTTCAAGCCCATCCTTCCGCAGGCACAAAAAAAAATTGAGGAGCTTGACATTATAGAAGAGATGGACAAACTCCATAGCAAGACAATAAGTTTTCCAATCATTATAAAAGTATTTCCTAAAGATAATATTTCTTATCGCCAAGAAATTAAAGGCTTAAAAACCACTGAAAATTACATTCTTAAAGATATACCCCTGCAACTTGAAGTAAGACATCCCGGTCGTACGATATTTTACAATGCACATTCCACCCGTTTTGTTGCAGATGGTTTAGAATTACTTGATGAAAAATTTTCTGTCATACTCATTGAGATCAATGAGAAAAGAGAAATGACCATTTACACGAAATAATCCCTAAGAACACAAAAAAGTCTGTTTAAAAAACATCGATATATCGATAAGTTGATGGTTGATAGTTGATTAGCCTGAGGTTAAGGTTAAGGTTGGTAAAAAGGTCAGGGGTCGTTAGGATAAAAGAAGAAGTTAAGAAGCTGAGAAGCTGAGTCAATATTTTGTGCAAGGGCTGATTATGCCTTTGAGCTTGGATGTATAAAGCTAGTTTTCTAAACACTAAGCTTCTTTAGATGTGGAAATGCGGAATGCAAATGTAAATAAGAATTAACTCTCAACTATAAAAAATAAACTTATTGAACTCCGCCGTGTCGGTCGTAGTCCTGATCCCGAAAATCGGAGCTAAACGAAGACTGATCGGGGTCTTTGTGAATAATGAACAAGGATTAACGATTTTCGATATTCGAAGTTTACGAATAATAGCCAAAAATCAACGATATCTGATATGTGAAATCTTCATAAATCACATATCGATGTTACTTGTTCGATATTCAGGGACTTCGCAAATCATATAACAATGTTGATAATTGATCAGGTTAAGGCTAACGCTAAGATTGAGATATTTATTCTCTTCGTTATTCATTATTAACTCTTAGCTAGTCCGGTTTTTTCTTATGAAAAATATTTTTGCTACCTTAATTTGGCTCTTTCTAACTAAAGATAAAATTTTGTGTCTTTATCTTACTTTGCAGTTGTTTGAGAGTTTATTTCTTCTTCAAAGTGAGCAATAGAATCTCGCATAAAAGCTATCATATCATTTTCCACTGCTTCCAGAGCAACACGAATACAATTTTTAAAGGCATAAGCATCTGAACGGCCATGACCTTTAACCACAAGTTTATCAAAACCAAATATTGGGGCGCCTCCATATTCTTGGTATGAAGCAAGTTTAGAGATCTTTTTAATGCCACCGGATAAGAAAAGTAAACCAAGTTTCCATGAAAGTTTACCTTTAAGTGCCATTTTAGCTAATTTCTTGACAGTTTCACTCATGCCTTCCATGGTTTTCATGGCAATATTGCCGGTCATTCCTTCAGTAACAACCACATCGGCTTTACCTGAGCTGAGATCGTTGCCTTCGATATTCCCGATAAAATTAATATCAGGACGAGAAGACAATAATTTATATGCTGCCTTCATGGTTTCGTTGCCTTTATGTGCCTCAGCGCCAATATTCAATAACCCTACACTGGGATTTTCTATTTTAAGGACTTCTTTTACATAGGAAATACCCATATAAGCAAAGTGAACCAGATCTTCGGGAGAATTCACTACATTGGCACCCACATCAAGAATAAATGAAAATATGGGGGCATCTTTTTTTGCTTTAAGTGTTGGATATAAAGTCCCCAAAGCTGTTCGCTTAACACCTGGGATTCGTTTAATATGAGTTGCGGCTGATAGAATTACAGCTCCGGTACTTCCTGCTGAAACCATTGCATCGGCTTTAGCTTCTGAGAGCATCTTAGATGCTAAAAGAACCGAGGCATTGGGCTTTTCCTTGATGGCAATTTTGGGAGAATCCTCCATAGTGATCTCGTCGGGAGTATGCTCAATAATGATCTGTTCTTTATTATATTTATGTTTTCTTAATTCATTTTGTATTTTTACTTCATCACCAAGCAAAATAAACTTAGCATTACACTCAGCTGCCATCTGGCATGTTCCATCTACCGTAATAGCCGGAGCGTGATCTCCGCCCATGGCATCAATGACAATAATCTTTTGTTTTTCAAACATATTTTCCTTTCCTGTGATTTTAAAATCTAATTTAGGAAGAAAAAGATCTTAGTAAAAGGATAAATAATGCGGCAGATCACGAACCACCCCGAATTTTTCCTCTTTTTTACAAAAATACCAAGCTTCTTAACTTTTCTTTCTCAAGCTCAGCCTCAACCTTAACCTACTATGAAGATTCTTGCTAAAACACCCAAAAAATTGTGTGTAAATGTGTTTGATATTTTCCTTTGTTTTGAGATATTCATCCTTTAAATTTGGTAGCTTTGCTCTTTATAATGTACTGCTTCACCCCGGATCAAAGCAAGGGGTGATTTCAAATGAATATGGAGGTTCAATCCCGTATGTCTAAGAAGCTGATCTGGCGTTATCTCTTAATCGTTGTTCTTTTGGCTTGGGCGGTGTACTCACTAATGCCCACACTAAAGTTCGAACGCTTGACTGACGCTCAAAAAACAGAACTTGAAGAAGAAGGTAAGTTGATCGACCTTGAATCCCGCATTATTAAACGCGGTCTCGATCTGCAAGGTGGTATGCATCTTGTCCTTGAAGTAAATGTCCCCGATTTTGTAAAAAAGATTGCTCAACATCAATCTAAAGCATATTACGATCTTATTGAAAAAGTAGATGCACAGTATGCGGAAACTCCGGAAGTCGATTATCTCAATCTTCTCCTGGCAACTGCTAATAGTGATAGTATAAGACTCAGTCGCTACTTTCCAACAAGCGAACGTAAGACTGACAACAAGGCAGTTATAGCGAATCTACAAAAAGAATCTGAACATGCTGTTATCCGTGCTGAAGAGATCATCCGTAACCGTGTTGACCAATTTGGTGTTTCTGAACCTGTTATTCAACTGGTCGGCAATAAAAGAATTATTGTTGAATTAGCTGGCATTGATGATCCTCAGAGAGCAAAAGATATTATTCATAATACAGCTTTGCTGGAATTTGTGCTTCTTAAAGATGCCGATTACACGCAAGATGTTATCAGTCGTATAGACGCTGCTGTTAAAAGAATTAATCCTGATGAGATCGCACTTGCAGATACGGCAGTTGTTTCCAATATCACATCAAAAGATGCTGAAATTTCAGTATCAGAATTATTAGGTATTGATGAGACAGGAATGACTTCAGCCGACTCATCGGTTTTAGTCGACCAAAATTTGGCTGCCGATAAACCTTTTTCAGCTCTTTTAAGAAATCTTGGCTGGGATATTGGCGTACCGGAAGAAAACTATCGTGTTGTCAACAAGATCCTAAATGATTCTGAAGTTAAACGCATACTTCCAAATGATCTGAGAATTTTATTCTCAGCCCATACAAAAGCTTACGACTCACAAGATGGTGGAAAAGTTAATTTCTATACGCTTTACTTTGTAAACCGCGAAGCCGGAATGACCGGTGAAGCTGTTAAAGAAGCCAAGGCTGAACTTGGAAGTGTATCAAGTGAGCAGATGGGACAACCCATCGTTAATGTTAGAATGAATGCTGAAGGTACTCGTACATGGGCTCGTTTAACCGGTGCCAATGTAGAAAAACGCCTGGCTATTGTTCTTGACAATAAAGTTCAAATGGCTCCAAGAATTTCAAGTAAGATCCCCAATGGCAGAACGGTTGTAGAAGGTTTTGCTTCACTCGCAGAAGCTCAGGATATTGAAATTGTCCTAAAAGCCGGTGCACTCCCCGCTCCTATTGACATCATTGAAGAACGCACAGTTGGTGCTTCTTTAGGTGCTGATTCTATCGAGCGCGGTGTACGTTCAATGCTGATCGGACTTTTCTTGGTTGCAATATTTATTATTATTTACTACCGTGGAGCTGGTGTTATTGCCATCTCTACCTTGGTTCTGAATATTTTCTTTGTATTGGCTATTCTTGCTTCCTTGCGCGCTACCCTGACTCTACCTGGTATTGCAGGTTTAGTTTTAACTATGGGTATGGCAGTTGATGCAAATGTGCTGATCTTTGAACGTATTCGTGAGGAATATCTAAAAGGCAAGACAATTCGTTCAGCAGTTGACAATGGTTACTCAAGAGCTTTTATTACAATTTTTGATGCTAACTTAACAACTCTGATCACTGCTCTTGTATTATGGCAATACGGTTCAGGACCTATTCGCGGTTTTGCTGTTACTCTGTTTTGGGGTATTGTCTTTAACTTTGTATCCGGTTATTTTATCTCAAGAACGATCTTTACTTCCTTCACTTATGGTAAAAAACCCTTAAAAAAACTTAGTATATAGGAGGCAGCCGTGTTTCAATTTTTTAAAAATCCGAGTTTTGATGTCGTTGCTAAACGCCGCTATGCCTTTATCTTGTCCCTTGTCATTATTCTCGCCGGTGTTGTTTCTCTCTTTGTACAGGGATTAAATTACGGTGTAGATTTTTCCGGTGGTGCTAAATTACAGATCGAATTCAAAAACAGCATTTCTGCTGAAGAACTTCGTTCCCTTTTTAGTGAAAGCGGACTTGGACATGCCGAGATCAAAAGCTCAGGCGTAAATGAATATATGATCACTATTTCAGCTGATGAATCTGATGAATCTGATGAACTTTTAAATACTGCCTTAGCCGGCGTTGAATATGAAGTGCTTCAAATAGATAAGGTCGGACCAAAAATGGGTGTAGAAATGCGTAACAATTCGATTTCTGCTGTTGCCATTGCTCTCCTGTTGATCTTGGTCTATATTACTGTCCGCTTTGAATTTAAATTCGCTATCGGAGCAGTTGTTGCTTTACTCCATGATGTTTTAGTGACAGTAGCAATCTTCTCATTTTTCCAATGGGAATTTTCACTACCTGTCCTTGCGGCATTTCTGACTATTGTGGGTTATTCCTTGAATGATACCATTGTTATTTATGACCGTATTCGTGAAAACATTAAAATTCACAAAGGTAAAGCTTTAAAAGATGTAATTAACCTCTCAGTAAATCAATCACTGAGCCGGACGGTCATTACTTCTTTGACAACTTTCCTTGTTGTTTTCATCCTCGCCATCTTCGGTGGTCAGGTTCTCTTTGGTTTCTCAATTGCTATGGTTGTTGGTATTATTGTTGGTACTTATTCATCAATGTTCATTGCCGCTCCCGTATTAGTTATGTGGGAAAATTATTTTAAAGACAAAGAAGACAAAAAAAAGAAAAAATAATCCTCCGTCAAGAATTGCCGGAATATCGGATATATAAGTAAAAGCCCGGCCAAAACCGGGCTTTTTTTGTAAAAAAGGACAAGGTCAATGCCACTTAAAGAACTTATCACGATCAAAAATCTTTCTTTTAGTTATGATAATAAACAGGAGATCCTATCTGATATAAATCTATCCGTACGCGATAATGATTATCTTGTGATCATGGGACCCAATGGCGGTGGAAAAACTACCTTACTTAAATGTATGTTAGGTCTCTTAAAGCCTATATCCGGTAAAATTAATTATCATGGTGTTAAATCTAATGATTTTGGTTATGTCCCCCAGTTTACAACTTTTGATAAATATATGCCCATCACGGTAGAAGATTTTATTGAAACGGGACTCATTGATCAGTATCATCCTTTCAAAAAAAGAAGAATCAAGGATAGGTCTCTTATTGAAAAGCAATTGGATGATTTTTCTATTCGTGATATTGCCTTTTCCTCAATTTCGGAGATATCCGGTGGACAATTACAACGTGCCCTTTTGGCGAGAGCTCTGATACAAGATCCAAAAATTCTATTTTTAGATGAGCCTACTACCTTTATCGATTCTGAATCCCGGGGAAATTTATCAGCGATATTAAAACAATTAAATGAGAAAATGGCCATTGTAATGATCACCCATGATATGTCCGCTATCGACGATCATGTCAAGAATGTCGCTTGTGTTAATAAAACACTTTATTATCATGGAAGAGATGAACTAATCGGCTCCTCATTGGAAAAGGTTTATGGTTGTCCCATTGAATTAATTGCCCATGGCTTACCGCACAGAGTTTTAAAGGATCACAAATGAATATTCTACAATACGAATTCGTACAAAATGCGCTTTTAGCCGGTATCCTTTTAAGCATAACAGCCGGAATTATCGGCTCGCTCATTGTCATAAAGCGAGATACCTTCCTTGTTGGAGGTATTGCTCATGCATCCTTTGGTGGTTTGGGTTTTTTCTACTTTTTAGGCCTTAACCCAATTCTTGGCGCCTTTACTGTGGCTATTGCTTCGGGCTCTATCATCGGACTCAGCAATGAAAAACAATTACATTCACACAATGCTTTAATTGGTATTCTTTGGGCCTTTGGCATGGCTTTGGGAATTGTTTTTATCACCATTACTCCCGGTTACGCACCTAACTTGCTCACCTATTTATTTGGTGATATTCTTACTTTGACTAAAGCTGATATCTATAATATTTTGATCTATAATATTGTTTTACTCTTAGCTCTCTTTTTGTTTTATAAACCCCTTATTGTCTATCTTTTTGACCAGGAATTTGCTGCCTTGCAGGGAATAAAAGTAAAATTATATCGCTATGTTTTTTATCTTTTCATCTCAATTTCTATTGTTTTAATGATTCGCTCAGTCGGAATTATTCTTGTGTTGGCTCTGCTGAGTATTCCGCCCCTTATTTCACTCCCACTTTTTAAAAGGCTACCCAGCATTATTATTATGTCTGTACTCTTCTCACTTATTATTTTTGTCAGCGGGTTCTTTATCGCATATTATACTAATCTACCCACAGGACCAATTATTATTATCAGCGGCACTATTTTACTATTTATCGTGAGGTTTATATGTTTTCTGAGGGACAGAAATTCTTGAGAAAAAGCTATCCAAAGATCATAGAAAAAGTAAAAGCTCCTGCACTTTATAAAAAATACCTGCATCTTTGGAATAATACCCTTTTTTATCGTAATACCGCTTTGGATATTCATCCGCAAACTAAGCTATATCTTGCAGGTTCAGGAAAGGCCTCTTTATTAATGGCTGAATCTCTGATGGAATATTTAGCTCTACCCATACAAGCATCCCTCTTTATCTCCCCCTTGGACGCTCCACAGAGCCAGTTCACAGTCTTAAAGGGGAATCATCCCGTTCCCGGCGAAGATAGCTTAAAAGCAGGGAAAAAAATGTATAATTTTTTAAAGGATCTAAAAGACAGTGATACTCTGATCTATTTTCTTTCCGGTGGATCATCTGCACTGTTTGAGTTCCCTCTAGATAATATTACATTGAATGATCTTAAAATTTTAAATAAAAGCTGTTTGGCTTCTGGAGCAAATATCCATGAGATCAATACACTGCGCTCTGCTATTTCTGCCGTAAAAGGCGGTAAACTTGCTTCCCTATGTAAAGCAAAGATCTATGTCTTTGTTTTATCGGATGTTATGGGAAATGATCTTTCAATTATTGGTTCAGGACCTTTTTATTCCAGGAAAAATGCTCTTTCAAGTCAACATATTATCAAGAAATACCAACTCGCCAAGAAATTAAGTCCCAATGTATTAAAACTCTTATCTCAAGATATCTCCCAAGACAATCATCCTGCAGTTCCTCATTTTTTGATCGGAACAAATATGGAGCTTTTGGAAGCTGCCGAAGAACTTTGTATGAATGCCAATATTAAGGCTATAATCTATCCTGAAACTCTCTTTGGTGAAGCAAAAGAAAGCGGGGAAATGATAGCCCAAATGATTAAAATTTACAAGTCAAGCAAGCCTGTCTGTTTGATCTTTGGTGGTGAAAACACCGTATCTCTTAACACATCTCCAGGCCAAGGCGGTCGCGCACAGGAACTGGCTCTATCTGTTTTAAATGAACTTCAGGATACCTGTGAATATGCTCTGCTTGCAGCAGGTTCCGACGGTATAGACGGTGTTGGCGGAGCAGCAGGAGCTATCGTAGATCAAGATACCTTTCTAAAAGCCCAAGAATTAGATCTCTCCCCTTCAGACTATCTAAAGGTTCATGATTCATATAATTTTTTTAAAAAATGTGATGCGCTCATTGAAGTCGGATATACCGGCACCAATGTAGGAGATATAGTTATAGCTATCATTCCTTGAGAGCAAAAATCTTCTCTTTTATATCTTAAAAATAAAAAGAGACAGAGCAGTGCTCTGTCTCTACAATTTACTTCAGCTTAGGCCGTCTTCCGACTTCCGCCTATACTCTTTCTCTACGAATATATTTAGTATGCAAAAGTTTATGAGAAACTTCACCCAAAGGTTCACCTAAGAAATCCTTGTAAAGCTGAATAACTTCAGGATTTTCGTGTGATTTACGGATGACTTTCTTTTCATCTTCCGTATAGATAGCCTCCGTACGTTTTCTGCGTATCTCATCATTGGTCGGAATAGGTTGTCCACCACCACCAATACATCCACCCGGACAAGCCATGATCTCAATAAAGTGATAAGGGGATTCACCAATAATAATGTCGTCCATAACTTGTGCAGCATTGGTCAATCCGTGAGCTATAGCGACTCTAAGATTTATACCTTCGAGATAAGAATACTCAGGAAGCACATTTTCAAGCTTAACCGAGGCCTCGCGGATACCTTCTGTTCCACGAACAGGAGTAATATTCAAGCCATCAAAGGGAACTTCGCGACCTGTTACAACTTCGTAAGCCGTTCTTAAAGCAGCTTCCATAACTCCACCGGTAGCACCAAAAATAACAGCAGCACCTGAAGATTCACCCATGAATTTATCATAATCACTTTCAGGTATGGCTTTAAAATTAATACCGGACTGACGGATCATATGTCCCAGTTCTCTTGTTGTCATAACAAGATCGACATCCTGCATACCGGAATCATTCATTTCCATGCGTTTAGCTTCAAATTTCTTGGCAGAACAGGGCATTACAGATACACAAACGATATCTTTGGGATCCAGCTTTCTTTTCTGCGCATAATAGGTTTTTGCTATAGCGCCGAACATCTGTTGAGGTGATTTACACGAAGATACATGATCAAGATAATCAGGATACATGTGCTCTATAAATTTTATCCAACCCGGCGAGCAAGATGTGGTCATAGGCAGAGATATATCTTCGCCATCAACCAATTTTCTTTTTAAGCGATCCAATAATTCATGCGCTTCTTCCATAATAGTCAAATCCGCAGAAAAATCAGTATCTAAAACTGAATCAAAACCCAAATGTTTTAAAGCTGTTACCATTTTCCCTGTCACACGGACACCGGGTTCATAACCAAGTGTTTCGCCTAAAGCAACGCGGACAGCCGGTGCAGTTTGAATAATAACATGTTTTGTAGGATCACCAATTGCTTCCCAGACTTCATCGATATAACGACGTTCAGTCAAAGCGCCCGTTGGACAATGGTTAATACACTGACCGCAATTGACACAAACAACATCACTCATCACAGTATCAAAGAAGGTCGCAATTTTCATATCTGCACCTTTATTGATCACATCAAGAGCATTCACTTTTTGCAATTCAGCACAGGCACGAACGCAGCGCTGACAGCGAATACATTTGGTCTCATCTTTTTCGATGGCCCAGGATGACTGGTCAACAGTAAATGTTCTATTTTTAAGTAAATTGATGTAGATCTCATTATCGATATTGTATTCAGCTGCAAGATCTTGCAATTCACAATTTGTTGATCGATAACAGGTTGTACATTGAGTCGAATGTTCGGAAACCAATAAGGCAAGCACATCTTTTCTAGCTTTACGGACTTTTGGGGAATTGGTATAAACTACCATTCCTTCCATAGAAGGAGTCGCACAGGCAGCAGGCAAAGTACGCCAGCCATCAACCTCTACAACACAAACGCGACAGTTACCGGCAACGCAAAGATCTTGATGATAACACAAGGTTGGGATCTTCACATCTTCCATCTTGGCTGCTTCAAGTAAAGTAGTACCTTCAGGAACCGCGATCTCTTTTCCGTCTATTTTTAATTTGATCATTTTTTTAGCCATTTTTTACCTCTTTTAATAGATCATTTCTTCTCTAAAGTTCTCAACAATAGAAGAGAATGAGTTACCGACTGATTGGCCAAGACCACATTTCGCCGTTAATTTCATTGTCTCGGCCAAACGCAAGAGATCATCCAGATATTTCTGGGATTTCTCACCACGTTTTACCGCTTCTATGCCCTTCAATAATTGCTGACAGCCAACGCGACAGGGTGTACACTGACCACAAGATTCTTCTTCGAAGAATTCGAGGTAATTATGCAGCACATTATACATTGATCGGGATGAGTTAAAGATCATCATTGACCCACCGGTTGGGAGTGAAAAACCTTTCAATCCTCCTTGATAGCCGATATGAGTTTCTTTAAAGCGTTTTCGCGGAACACAAAATCCCGAAGCTCCCCCAACCTGTACAGCTTTAGCATCATTATCGCCAAATTCTGAAACAAATTGGTGAAGTGTCATACCTAATTCCAATTCATAAATACCCGGTTTTGGTGTATCTCCGGAAATTGAGAACAATTTAGAACCGGTTGAACCTTCAAATCCCATGGACTTGAATTTATCCGAACCAATATGCATGATCATTAATGTATAAACCAAGGTTTCAACATTATTTACTACCGTTGGTTTCCCCAGGTAACCCTGATTTGTTGGATAAGGAGGTTTATTTCTGGGTTCTCCACGTTTACCTTCCATGGATTCTATCAAAGAAGTTTCTTCACCGCAAACATAGGCACCGGACCCCATAAAAAGCTCAACATGAAAATCAATGTCAAATTCTTCCATCCAGATATGGAATTTTTCCAGCATCATTTCAAGTTTAGGGATAAGAAAACGATATTCGTGACGAAGGTAAATAAAACCTTCTCTGGCATCGGTAACATAAGATGCCAAAGCCATACCGCCAAGAACCTTTAAACCAACTTGGTCAAGAATCTCACGGTCTTTAAATGTACCGGGTTCTCCTTCATCAGCATTACATATAACATATTTTTTACTGCCCTTTTCTTCCATGGCCATTTTCCACTTTAAACCAGTGGGAAATCCCGCACCACCTCGACCTTTAAGACCGGAATTAATTAAATCCTTAACGATCTCTTCTTTAGGTCTTTTTAGAGCCTTAGCCAGAATATCTTTACAGCTGCAATCCTTACTGAAAATAAGGTCAACTCTTTTTAATTTTTGCTTAGCCATTCTATTAAAACCTTTTTTTATTTTTTATAAAATTCGTTAATGATATTTGATACTTTTTCAGGTGTCAAATCTGTATAAGGCTGATCGTTAATAAGCATCGCAGGTCCCTTATGGCACCAACCAATGCAGTTAGTCTCAAGCAAAGTAAATTTACCATCTGAAGTTGTTTCACCTATTTTGATCTTTAAAAGATCTTCTAAGGTAAGCATAATATCATTTGATCCTTTCATGTAGCAAGAAATGGTCTTGCAGACCCAAATAATATTTTGACCTCGTGGCTCCAGATCAAGGAAGTGATAGAAGGATGCAACACCATAAACAAGTGCTGAGGACAAGCCCATCTCAGCAGCGATCTCTGAAATATCGCTTCGTGACAAATAGTTTTTAAATCGCTTCACATCTTGTAAAACGGGAAGCAAATTTTTGCGCTCTTTTCCATACTTTTGCACGGCAGCATGGACTGCGCTTTCTCGTTTTCTCATACGCGCCTCTTTGGTTTCATACATTACTCACAATAACTTCAAAATGCTTGTGAAGATAATAATACTTAATAAATTTAACAGACCAAAACTAAGCTAAAAGTATAGTATTTTCAACCTAATTTTTAAAAAAATATCATTTTTTCTAATATTAATTTAAGCAATAACTCTTTACAATCTTTCCTAACTTTCTTATTATAGTGCTTATGGTAAAACAAGAAGAAAAACGCATATTAGAAAGCATAACATCCCCGGCCCAGATCAGGTTTCTCAATAGACGAGAGCTTAAGCAATTAGCCGATGAATTAAGGCAATATATTATTGAAGTTGTCTCAGAAACAGGCGGCCATCTTGCTCCTTCACTTGGAACGGTTGAACTTACAATAGCTCTGCTCCACGTTTATGATCTGCCGCAAGATAAGATCATCTGGGATGTTGGACATCAAGCCTATCCCTACAAAGTTCTTACGGGTCGCAGAGAAGCGCTTAAAAGTATCAGACAATATGGCGGCATCAGTGGTTTCCCCAAACGAAGCGAAAGTGAATATGATACCGTAGGTGCCGGTCATGCCTCGACTTCTATTTCTTCAGCTCTTGGTGTAAGCGTAGCTGAATCTTTATTAAATTTAAATAATCATATCGTGGCAATTATTGGTGACGGTGCTTTAACCGGAGGTCTTGCCTGGGAAGGCATGAATAATGTAGGAATACTAAAAAAACCTATCTTGATCATACTTAACGACAATGAAATGTCAATTTCCAGAAATGTAGGCGCGATCCCTCACTATCTCAACCGCATTGTTACAAATCCCTTTTATAATAAAGTCAAAGATGATATCTGGTTTTTTACGGAAAATCGCGAACACATGCGTAATATGTTCAAAACAGTTAAGGAATCACTTAAGGCTCTTTTCAAGCGGAATGGCATGTTCGATGAACTTGGTCTCCGCTATATCGGTCCGGTAAATGGTCATAATATCGACGATCTGGTATTTCAATTACGAAGAATAAAAAAGCGTAAAGAACCTATCTTACTTCATGTTATTACCAAGAAAGGTAAGGGCTTAAAAGTAGCTGAGGATAATCCGGAAAAATATCACGGTATAGCCGGGAACGGACATTCCAAAAATTGTAGCACCGAAATGCTTTCATATACTCATGTTTTTTCTAAAAGCATTGTTGAACTCGCTAAAAAACATGATGATGTTCTTGCTATTACGGCTGCTATGACCGATGGAACAGGTCTGGCTGAGTTTGCTAAATTATTCAAAAATAGATTTTTTGATGTTGGTATAGCCGAAGGGCATGCTGTGACTTTTGCTTCGGGACTAGCTATTGGCGGTCAGAGACCTGTTGTTGCTATTTACTCCAGTTTTATGCAAAGAGCCCTTGATTCTGTTATGCACGATGTTGCACTGCAAAATCTGCCTGTAATTTTTTGTATAGATCGCGCCGGTTTAGTTGGCAAAGATGGTGCAACCCATCACGGCGTGTTTGATCTTGCTTTTTTAAGCATGCTCCCGGATGTGATCGTTTGTGCTCCCAAAGATGGAAACGAACTGAGAACATTATTAAATCTTGCCTATGAAATAAAAGATAAACCTGTTTTTATTCGCTATCCCCGTGCTAATACCTGCAATTTCAATATGGATCTAAAAATTGTGTTACCAAAAGTCGGCTCCTGGGAAATTCTCCAGAAAGGTAAAAAGCTCGCTATTTTTGCCATTGGTGCCATGGTAGATCCTGCTATGGAGATTTGTGAAAAACTAAATAAAAACGGGATTTATCCAACTTTAGTTAATGCTCGTTTTATTAAACCTTATGATGCAGAACTTTTAGATGAACTGGCAAAAGATCACGATACCATTATTAGCATAGAAGAAGCTGCTCCTCGCGGTGGACTTCGCGATACACTTCTCCAGCATTTTCAGGAAAAAACCAATTCTCCGTATCTTCACTCTTTTTCACTTCCTGATAATTTTATCACTCATGGTGAACGAGATGATTTATTTAAAGATATTAATTTCACAGTGGATGAAATCACAAAAAAAATCCTTGAATTCAACTTGTAAAGCAAGTCTTTATATAACACAAAAAAATAACTTATAATGTCAAATGTAAAAGCTCTTTTCGTCCATATTCCAAAAACAGCCGGTATTTCACTTTATAAGTCCATTGATCATCCAAAGATCAAGATCAAGGGACATTTTATCCAAAACCCTTTTCATCTTTTCTTGAAAAATTATCTACGTTTACATCCTAAAGATCAGTTCAAAATATTTTTCTTTGTAAGAAACCCTTGGGACAGACTTGTTTCCGCATTTTTCTATCTTGAAAAAGGAGGCAGGAATCTCTGTGATATTCTTGACCAAAAACGCTATCTCTCTAAATTCAATGGAGATTTTGAGTCCTTTGTAAAAGAAGGAATAATAGAGGGCAAAGTGATGAAACAATTGCATCTTATTCCTCAGTATAAATGGATCTGCGATGATGATGACACTATTCTTGCTGACTATATCGGCTATTTTGAGTCTTTAAATGACGACCTTAAAAAGATATCCAAAGAACTGAGTATCCCCTTTAAAGCCTTGGAACATAAAAACAACTCATCACATAAGCCTTATTATACACTATACGATCAGGAAATGATAGATATCGTAGCAAAAGCTTACGAAAAAGATATCAAGCTCTTTAATTACAGCTTTAAATAAAGTTTAGTTTTTCAACTTAATATTTAATTATTTATAAGGTTTTCAGCCTGATTTTTCACCATTAAGCCCAATTAAATAAAGATCACTTAATTAAGAGGCATTTTTTTACGATGGTCTGCTCTCCTGCAGTTAGACTATAATAGTAAATACCACTCGGCAGGTTTCTTGCATGCCAGTTAATTTCATAATGTCCTTCTTGCTTGAACTGGGGTGGATAAGCTCGCACGACTCTTCCCTTTAGATCGAAAATACTCACAGACACATCGGTATCTTGTGGAATTGAAAACGGGATCTTAGTGGAAGGATTAAATGGATTTGGGAAATTTTGTCCCAGCGTGATTTTTTCCGGCAAAAAGTTATCTTTGCCATCAATTCTTGAAAATACATCGCAGATGGTAAAATCGACCCAGAACAAGCCCCGGCAATTAGAAATTTGAGCATCAAGTTGAGTGCTTATATGTTTAGGAGGATCAGAAAATTCCGACCACCAATTCTTGTCTGCATCATAACCGTACTGAAAAGCAACCGGATTGGGTGCAAATCTTTGTCCCCAGGATTTGAATTCATTGAGCATATTATTAAAGGGACTTGACCCCCAATTAAAATTCTGGCTATCATCAACAAAACAGATATCTCCGCGGTAAGTTGCAGGCATCCATCTTGGACTATAATGTTTTAAAAAAAGTGTATAATTGGGATCTATCGACTTAACTTTTTTCTCCCAGCCTTCTGCTTCTTCATTCGTGACTTTTCGTCCACCTGAATAAGAGTGAGTCTGATACCATTCAACATCAATACCAAATCCCTTTACACAAGAATGGTGTTTATAGCGATTTAAAACAATTGAGATCAATGTATCGATATCTGCTCCACCCGGTTCAACTTGCAACCAGATACTCACACCTGTCTTATCAAAATGGCTTAGCCAATCTTCATTTTGATCAACTGATCTATAATAAACCGAATCGGGATATGCACCATCCGATGGAAAATTCAGCAAAGTGTAGCCTTTGGGATCTGATAAATAGATCGAGACTATCCATAAACCGGCAGGTTCATAAGCGGGTAAATTGGCCACCATTTGTTTAGCTGCACCTTCCCAATATTCCGGACTGGGAAATTCTCTGTTAGGATAAGATCCTAAAATACGAGATGCCCTAAAACCGGCATATTTTTCTGAGCAAAAAGCTTGAGTAAAAAATAATAAGATAATTAAAATTGAAACACGTCGAAGTATATTGCTTCTCATAAGTTATAACTCCATTTTTTAGATTGGTGAAAACAGTCATGAATTCCAGTAAAATTAAGTCATATTAGCGGCAACAACAAGAAAATATTATTTAGAAACAGGTGGGGAATCAGGCTAAAGATCCTCTTTTATTACTAAAATTCATTTTTTAAAAATACTATTTACTTTTCTGTTTTTAATAGCATTAAGGTCTTTTTTTCTTATATTCAGCAAAGAAAAAATGGAGAACAATGACAAAGCTGATCTTCTCATATTTCCCCATCCTGATGCTCATCTTTCTGATGGTGAAAAAGAACAACATGCCCTCGACCAAAGCACTGCCTCTCACGGCTCTCGTCACCTACTTGATTATGTTTTTTATATTTCAAGAAGACCCAAATCTCATTCATGCTACAGTTCTTAAAGGCTTGCTAGTTGCTTGGACACCTATACTTATCATTGTGGGGGCCATTTTTCTTTTCCGCACTATGGAAGCTACTCCAAGCTTGAATAATATTCGTGATGGTTTAAATTCCGTATCGAGCAACCGCATTGCACAGTTAATGATCATCGGTTGGGCTTTTCCCTTTCTTATTGAAGGTGCAAGTGGTTTTGGAACACCGGCTGCTATTGCCGCACCAATATTGATAGGACTGGGTTTCCCTCCTCTTAGGGTTGCAATTTTTGTACTCATTACAGATACAATCCCTGTTTCCTTTGGAGCTGTTGGAACTCCTACCTGGTTCGGTTTTTCCGCCATATCTTTAAGTGAAAGCGAAATAATGGCTATTGGTTTTAAATCTGCTATTTTAAATTCCACAGCTGCTTTGTTTATTGTGCCTATAGCTCTCACCTTTGTGATCAAAGCTAAGGCTATCCTGAAAAACTGGTTATTTATCCTTTTAAGTGTTGTTGCAACTCTTATTCCTTATCTTATTCTATCGATGTTTTCTTACGAATTTCCATCACTGGTCGGTGGTGCTGTGGGTTTAATTGTCTCCGTTATTCTTGCCAAAAAAGGCATAGGTTTATCTGAAGAAGAAGTCATATTACAAAACACGGATAAAGATCCGGATTTTTCTACAGTGACTTTTAAAAATACCGAAACTTTGCATCCGCAAAAGTCTAATTTATTTAAAGCGACTTTTCCGCTTTGGGGTACAATTTTACTCCTTGTCCTAACCCGCATACCGCAAATTGGACTAAAAAACTTGCTGACACTCACAGACCCGGCTTTACATTTAAAACTTGGAAGTTTAGGAAACTTTAGCCTCTCCCCTGCACTGGTATTGGGCTTAGATAATATTTTTGGCAGCACAGTTAATTGGTCACACGCCCTACTCTATGTCCCCTCTTTGATCCCATTCTTTCTGATCTCTATTCTAACTCTCCTCTTTTATGGGGATATCAAAAAAGCATCCGGTATTTTTAAGATCACAGTAGAACAAATGAAGGGACCTGTATTGGCATTAAGCGGCGCCCTTGTTTTTGTTAATCTTATGATGATGGGCGAAGATCATTCAGCTGTTAAACTTATTGCTGACAACCTGGCTCACTTTATGGGTAGTATGTGGGCTTATACAGCGCATTTTCTTGGAGCACTCGGAACTTTCTTTAGCGGATCAAATACTATTTCTAATCTGACTTTTGGTGGTATTCAAGATGCTATTGCAAGTGATCTTGGACTGAATCGTACCAGTATTTTAGCTATGCAATCAGTTGGCGGTGCCATGGGGAATATGATCTGCATTAACAATATTGTTGCCGTTGCCTCAGTTCTTGGATTAGTAAAAGTTGAAGGATATATCTTAAAACGCACAGTAAAAGCACTCATTGTTTATGGCGTGATTGTTGGGGTTATGGCTATCTTTATGTAAAGATGCTATAATACAGAGTCTCGCACAGAAAGACTAAACTAATTTAGATACAAAAAATATATAACTCTATAATAACTCTGAAAAAAATTCAGAAAAACAATGCTTTTAGTGGAAAACCGTTAAATAATTTTCAATCATATTTTATTCCTTATCCACTTTATCAGCTTCTTCTCTATTCAGGAACTTTCTTTCTTTATCAAATTCCGGTTCAAGCTCTGCGAGTTTTTCTGACATCTTAGCATGAAGCTTATCGGAAAATGCACGGCGCTGTTCAATATCTGTATCATCATAATCAGCCACAATAGGATCTAAAACATGCATTTCCAGATCTACGCGTCCAAATGTCATGAAATGTGTCAAATGTTTAAAAAAGGGAGTTGCCTCGCCATTATCTTTTAGGGCCCAGGCAATTTTAACTCGATCTTCCTTTTTTACAGGCTTACCATTGAGTTTTTTCAGGACAAAAACAACAGGAACAATGGGATGCTTTGTTCTATTGGAGGCCACAAAAAGAGCTGAAGAAAATGGACGTAGCCAGGTGCCATCCGTTGTTGTTTTTTCGGGTGCAAACCATACATTTATACGATTTTTAAGAACTTCAGATGTTTTATTGATATAAACTTCGGACATTCCGCCTTTATCCCTATCGACAAAAACCGTACCGCAAGCTGTCGCAACCGCTCCAATAAAAGGCCATTTTTCTATTTCATCTTTAGCCACAAAGGCAACAGGTACAACTTTTAATAAAGCCATCAATTCCACATAACCAAGATGATTTGATGCCATCAGAAAACCGCGTTTTTTCGGTATTTTTTCCTTTCCGTAAACTTTAACCCGCGTTCCCAATAAAAATCTAAGTAAGAGACCAATGAACATTGTCATTTTATAATTGATACGAATAGAAAAATTCTTGCCAAATATTCTCAGCAAATAATAAGAAATATATAAAATGACAGTAAAGATCAATGTTATTACTATAAAAAATAAAAGACGGAAAGCTGCTATAACATACTTCATTGGATTTCCGGCTCCGTTAATTGACCCATAAAAATAATGGCTTTGGTTTTATTATGTCTGATCATAAATGTAAAGGGATGATCTGCTCTGAATTCTAGGGGAGCTTTGTGAACAGGTGCCATAGAAGTTAACTTCATAACAAGCCCCGTTGCAGCAGCGGCTTCTGTCTTTTTTTCATCAACTTCGATAAAAGCTTTATGAATGGCATCGCTAATGTAGAGATCTTTGTTTCCGCTTATACCAGAGAAATCCGCATTGGCTGAAAAAGCTTCTTTTAAGCCCATTCTTTTAAGGATGGAAGCTAATTGATAATTGCTTTCGAGCTTAAATTTTGGCATATAGAGTAAAACATCTTCACTTGTTTTATTTTTATCATGCTGTTTAAGTGCAGCAGAACTTAAGGTCTTAGCTTCTTGCTTTAATCCCTGATTTGTTCGAGGTAAAACGATCAACATTGAGTAATCGTAGCCTTTATAGGGTATCTCCAATATCGCGTGTGATGAAGTTTTTGAATAAGGGTAATGATGTCGTTGATACATCATATCACAGGTGGTTTCACTGCCATCTAACAAATGAAAGATGTCTTTTTTGCTCATTTTCTCATTGAACATATTTGCCCACTCAGCATTAAAATAGACAGCATTCGTCAAGACCATACGCGTATCGGCATCGAGTACTCCTTCGGGAATAAGGTCTTTGATCTTATTGTTTGTTTGGTATTCCACCCAATTATTGATCACCTTTCGAGAAGCTTCTGCAGCGTTTACAAAGTCAAGAAGTTGAGATTCGCTGCGATAATCTTCGCTTACTATTTTCTGATATTTCTTGAGAAGCTTAAAATTTTCTTCAAGCCAGATAGCATTGGCAATATTTATTTCAAAATCCTCAGTTTTCTGTGATAAACTATCGAGCATTTTTCCATAGAGAGCATGAAAATGCTTATTTTGTGGTCCGTAATTAAGCACATCGCTCATTTCGTTTGCTGTTTCATTTTTTGCACCTGCATAAGTCATGGCAAAGGCAGCCGAAATACTTAAAGCAGAATAAAATTCATTTACAGATCCACCAGAATTAAGGGCATGGTAAAGATCGAAAGAAAAATCATTTAAACCCCCTACAATGTTTTCTGCAGACATTTCAGGGGGGAAAGTCGTATCATTGATCAATTCTTTTTTTGAACAAGATGAACTCAGAATAAGCAGTATCATTAAACAACTAATAACTATTTTTTTCATTATATCTCCTAAATAATAGTATCTTTTAAAAACTTATCGTCCTTTTCGGGATAATCACTCATATAGTGCAATCCCCTACTTTCATTTCGCCTGAGTGCAGAACGAACGATTAAATATGCAACAGCAGAAAGATTACGAAGTTCCAGAAGATCTAAAGAGACACGTGTACGTCGGTAATATTCTTCAATTTCTTCATATAAGGTGGTCATACGTGTAATAGCACGATTCAATTGAACCTTAGAGCGTACAATACCGACATAATCCCACATAATACTCTGTAATTCATTACGATTATTTCGAATGAGACTCCACTCCTGTTCATTGGTCACATCGGTATCATCCCATTCAGGAATATACACTTTATTGAGTGTATTGCGGTCTTTTTCTATTACGCGTTGTGCTGCCCGATGAGCAAAAACTATCCCTTCCAGCAGAGAATTAGATGCCAGACGATTGGCGCCATGCACTCCGGTATGAGCAGTTTCACCCGCAGCAAAAAGATTGTGCATAGAAGTCTGACCATTCAAATTTGTCATAACTCCGCCACAGACATAATGCGCAGCGGGAACAACGGGAATCAATTCTTTGCTGATATCGATCTTTAAATGTTCTTTACAATGTTTGGCAATATTCGGAAAATGCTTTAAAACTTTTTTAGCCGGTAGATGCGTCATATCAAGAAAAGCACACGCCTCGCCTCTTTTCTTGCATTCGGCATCGATAGCTCTGGCAACTATATCGCGCGGCGCTAATTCTAGTCGCTTATCATAAGCCTCCATAAAGCGTTCTCCGGCTCCATTGCAAAGAATAGCACCAAAACCACGGCAAGCTTCTGTTATCAAGAATGGTTCAGCGCCTGGCTCATAGAGTGCAGTGGGATGAAATTGAATGAATTCCATATTCGCAATTCTTACACCTGCACGATACGCCATAGCAATACCATCACCAGTGGCGACTTGCGGATTTGTTGTATGCAAATAGACCCTGGAAGCA
This sequence comes from uncultured bacterium, assembly GCA_964572745.1. Classification (GTDB taxonomy): domain Bacteria; phylum Fidelibacterota; class Fidelibacteria; order Fidelibacterales; family Fidelibacteraceae; genus M50B103. The sequence continues at coordinate 1,000 of CAZNFT010000012.1, read as the reverse complement.
CCACCTGTTGCCAACATGGTAAAATCTGCTGAGAATATATTGACATCACCTGTCATTTCATTCAAAACATAAGCACCAAAACAAATATTAAAGGCCGATTGTAAATTAGATAAAACATGATGATCTGTGATCAATTCCACCGCCATGTGATCTTCGTAAATAGTAATATTAGGATGTTCACTTACTCTTTCAAGCAAAACGTCTTGCATGGATTTTCCGGTGAGATCGCTAACATGTAAAATTCTATGGCGAGAATGACCACCTTCTTTGGCAAGATCAAAATCACCGGCTTCTTCTTTATCGAATTCAACGCCCCATTTCACCAGATCTTTTATTCTCTCCGAAGCATCGTTTACTAAAATATCTACAGCATCAACATGGCATAGACCCGCGCCCGCAATATGGGTATCTCTTGCATGAAATTTCGGATCATCATTGATAGTATCAGTTACAGCTGCTATGCCGCCCTGTGCAAGCCTTGTATTTGTATTGCTAAGTTTAGCTTTTGTGATAAGCGAGACCTTACCATGCTCCGCGACTTTAAGAGCAAAGCTTAAGCCGGCAATACCTGAACCAATTACTAAATAATCTGATTTTATTTCTGACAAAATATATTTCCTGTTTTCATTTCATAATCACATGAAATTTAGGAAATAATTCCTAGTTAAAAAAGAAATTATATTTGATAGATTTTGGTGCTTGATCAGCTTGAGGTTGAGGTTTAGAAGATAAGAAGGTCAAGGGTCGTTGGGATAAAAGAAGAAGTTAAGAAGATGAGAAGATGAGAAGTTAAGAAGCTGAGAAGCTTAGTCAATATTTTGTGCAAGGGCTAATTATGCTTTTGAGCTTGGATGTAAACTGCTGTGCTTCGTTAAATGTAAAATTGTTTAAATGTTGAAGTAATGAACATAAAATGGAAATAGCTATAAACAACAAGCATATTGAACCCCGACGGGGTCTTTTTGAATAATAAACAAGGATCAACGATTTTCTATATTCG
>CAZNFT010000011.1:42044-44836 GCA_964572745.1 uncultured bacterium | reverse complement strand
TTTAATGTGAGGGTCAGTAAATCCTTGGGTAAATCCTCCGAATTCTCATTTTATGTCAATAACTTCTTCAATTACAGACCTTTGTATCAGCGTCAACGAGCAACAAGAGAAGCCTATACATTAGAAAATCCGCCTCTATATTTTGGAATTGAAGTCAGTAGTAAAATTGACCAACTCTTTAAAGGAGGGTTCTCAAAATGAAAAAATACATCCTTTTAATATCACTTATTTTTACTCTACTTATCATCTTGATACCCACTTCTTGTAAGCTGGATATTAACGAACCTTCTTCCATGCGATTTTCCGTGGAACTTACGGTCATCGATACCAGCCTTGATGATAGTGACTCCCTGGTTGCTCTGGCAGAGATCATCATGCAGTCTATTACCTATGGTGATAAATTCGAAGCTGTAACAAATACAGAGGGCAAAGCGATCATCCATGATCTTTTACCCGATACTTATAATATTCTTGCCAGCGGCAACAGACTTGAAGGAAATGATATTATTTTGATCAATGGACAAATACAAGACACATCGCTCTATATCGAAAATAATGATACACTAAATCTAAAACTTATCGCTCAAACTTCAATATCTTCTGCCTTAGTAATCTCGGAAATTTATTATTCGGGTGCAAAAAGCATTATCCCTCAATACTTCCATGATCAATTTACCGAGCTTTATAACAACAGTAATGAAGTCCTATACCTGGATAGCCTGATAATAGCCGACCTTGAGTACGGTTTTATCGATGATTCTCTCTTCCATGTCAATCATGCTTATATGTTCCCCGGTACAGGAAAAGACTACCCGATCAACCCCGGAGAATTTATTATTATCGCCCAGGATGCCATTGATCATTCGATTCATCCGGTTAACACGGTTGATCTTACAGTGGCTGATTTCGAATATTATGTAGCCGATAAAGGTGATGTAGATAATGCAAATGTTCCAAATATGTTACAGATACATCATCGACATGGCAATGATTTCTTATATTCTGTTTTTAGTAATGCCATTATCATTATTGATGTAGAAGATCCTTATGAATACGGATATGATGAATTTAACCGTCTCTTGCTCCCCAAAGAAGGTGTACTCGACGGTGTAGAATACCGCGATAATCCTGCAGAGATGGATAAAAAACGTCTGGACACGAAATTCGATGCCGGTTTAACAGGTGGAATTCCTTCCTATTCTTCTCAATCTATTGAACGCTTTATTGACCGCTACGAAGAAGGCAGAATGATACTTATGGATAACAATAATTCCGCTCTGGATTTCCATATAAACAAACCACCGACTCCGGGTTGGGTTGAGGAGGCAACACAATGAAAAAGTTTATCATTCTTCTGAGTACTGTTGCCCTGGCATTTGCACAAATGCCCACAAGTGAATCGCTCTTTCTGGATATTAATTCCAGTCTTAGTGATCGTCTGCCTATGCAAAATCCTGCTTATCTCAACGGCGAGACCAGCCCCTACAATTATGCATTCAGTTATTCATATTTGAATGCTGCCGGTGACCATAAGCTTCCTTTTACTCCCAATGCCAAGAATTACCACAGTATCGAAGTCTCAGCCTTCCAAGAAATGGATGGCGGTCTTTATTTTGGCGGTCGCTTCGCTTACCGAAATGAAAAGCGTCTCGGCAAATTATGGCTGCATAATGCTGAAACAAATGTCAATGTGCCTTTTTTCTTCGGCGATAGCAGTCGCGGTGATTTTAATTTGAATGGCATAGATTGGAATATTATTTTTTCCTATCCCATTTCCAAGAATGCCCGCATCGCTTTGGATGTTTTTTATAATGTGGATGAACAATTTAAATCCGTATTCCCTAAACCAAATTCAAAACGCAACGATTTGCATCTAAAACCTGCCATAGCCTTAGACAAAGATAATTTCCGTCTGGGACTTAGAGGCTCTTACTTTAATTACAAAGAAGAGATAGAAACCAAAAAATACAGTCTTGAACCAAACCGTACACCTATATTCATGCGTATCCGTGGACTTGATCGTCCATTGTTAAGCTATGCTGAAACAACTGAAGAACGCCTGCAAAACATTATTGGTTACGGAGGCGCAATGGATATCTGTGTTGATAATATTCTATCGCTTGAAGCTAATATAGAAAAGGCAGAAGCGCTGATCACCGATGGTGGCGCCTATCCCGTAGAACAAGGTAATTGGGGCTATCTACGCTTTAATTATCGAGGCAATCTCTTCCTGAATATTCTTGATGATTTTCAAGCGGATCTCTTTTTCTTGCAAGAAAACAATGCAGCTAAGGGAAATCATCCCACAATGGAGGCACAAATTTTCAACATGGCAACTCGTCACTTTGAAGGTGGATTAGGAATAGCATATAAACCTTCATCTCAAGATGAGTGGAAGGCTATAGCAAGTTATGCATTTGAGGACCTGCTCCGTGAAGACACTTTTTTGGGTTTATCTCATTACATTCCATCTGAGATCTTAAGTATAGGTCTAAAAGCTGAACTCCGGCGTGCTGCTACGTCTTTAACATTTGACTTGGCCTACGAATACAACAACCGAGGAGACCTTACAGAATATAATGAGCTCAGCGCATGGTATTACCAGATGATCACGGAAAAAGAAATTATTTTCTATAGTCAGGATACGGGAAGCATTATTGCAGGAGCAAAAGTCGCATTTCCATATCAAAACCTGATCTTTGCAATCTCCGGGAACTATAGAAATGTGAGCGCGATAAATACAAACGATAGATATCGTAATGCTATTTTAAAATTTGAAATGATCTTTTAAA
>CAZNFT010000011.1:39375-41944 GCA_964572745.1 uncultured bacterium | reverse complement strand
AGATCTTGTCCAATAAACAGAAAGGTATTTATGAAAAGAATTTTAGTCTTAATGCTCATCCTCATCTCCATAGCATTTGCAAAGTCTCCGGGTTTTGCCGTGGTCGTGGACGATATAACATATAACAAGGCTCAATCAGCCGTGGATAATTATTGCTCTGCTTTAAGTGAAGAAGGCTACAATGTTACTCTTTTACCTAAAGCCTGGGAAAACCCCGAAGCAGTCAAAGCCGCTCTTTTAAAAGCCGGCGATATTGAAGGTGCAGTTTTCATTGGCGATATCCCCATTCCTATGATCCAGGATGCTCAGCATCTTACATCAGCTTTTAAGATCGACCCAACTCGCTATAAAAGTCAGTCAAGAATTTCCGTTGCTTCAGATCGCTTCTACGATGACCCTGATCTTGTCTTTGATTTCATCGCTCAAGATGAAGAAAACCCACTACTCTTTTATTATAGTTTATCATCAAAATCTCCACAACGCATAGAAAAGAATTTTTATAGCGGTCGCATCTATCCGCCTATCCACGACGATAGCAAATATGAATTGATCGCAAAGTATCTGGATAAAGCCGCCTATCAAAAAAGAAATCCTGAAGTCCTGGATAATGTCATGACTTACACAGGACATGGTTATCATTCCGAATCTCTGAATTCTTGGGAAAACCATACACTGATGTTAAAAGAACAGTTCCCTCATCTTTTTAAACCCGGTGCTTCTATCAAGAATTTCGAGCATACCATGTATCGCAATACGAAAGATGTTCTTATGCGAGAACTTCAGGTACCTGAATTAGACATGGCAATTTTTCATGCCCATGGTGGCGATGATGCTCAGTATCTGACCGGTTATCCACCCGCAGGCAATGCCAGACAAAACATCGAAGATGTAAAGCGTTTTGTTCGTAGTAAATTGCGTACAGCAAAACGTCGCGGCAATCTTGAAGAAGCCAAAGATTATTATATCACAAATTATGATATCCCTGAACATTGGGTAGATGATGTATTTGATCCTGAACGCATACTGGAAGACTCGCTCTATAATGCAAAGATCGATCTTTGGTCTGAAGATGTAAAAAACATGAAAACTCAGGCCGAGTTTTTTATTTTCGATCAGTGCTATAATGGTCAGTTTTACATGCCAAACTATATTTCTGGCGTGCACTTGTTTGGAGATGGAAATGTCATCGCAGGGGTCGCTAACTCTGTTAATGTCCGACAAGATATCTGGGCAAACGAATTGCTGGGTTTACTGAAATATGGAATTCCCGTTGGTGAATGGCATTTATCAAGAACTTACTTAGAATCACATATTATTGGTGATCCGAGTTTCCATTTTGCAGAAAACAATTCCAAAGTGACCAAAGCTTCTTACAAGAGATTACTTAGATCCAAAGATCCATCATTAAGAACTCTTGGTGTATATAAAATGTCAGATGAACGTGGAGAAAAGGCTGAAGCCAAACTCTTAGACATCTTTGCAAAAGATGCCTCAGCCAATGTTCGCCTGCAAGCACTTAAATCTCTCGCCGAGCTCAGAACTCCGGCTTTCAGAGAACTGCTGTTAACAAGCATTAATGATCCCAGTGAGTTGATCCGACGTGTAACAGTCAACTGGATGGGCAAGATCGGAGATAAAGACTATATTCCTCTTTTAGCTGAACACATGGCTAGGGATATATCAAACCGTGTTTCATTTTCTGCAAAAACGGCGCTTGACCTTTTATTTGCACATCCCTGCTCCGATGAATTCTTGGAAGAGATCATTGTTTCCAATAATTTGGATAGTGCCCGAACCATTTACAGCTATAATAAATCACAAAAATGGCTCTATGAGGAAATCATAGAGACCATCACAGATAAAAGCCAAACAGCTAAAAAACGTATGTCTAAAATCCGGACATTCAGAAATTATAATTTCGCACCGGGTATAAAAACACTGCTCGAAATAGCAGCTGATAAAAGCGATGACCCTGTCGTCAGAAAAAATGCTATCGAAGCTTTGGGCTGGTTTGTTATGAATCCGGATTACAAGATCATCATTTCTGAATTAGAATTGATAGAGGGAAGTGATGACCCGCTTGTTGTTGCCGAAGCTGAAAAATCCATCAAGCGATTAACAGCGGGAGCTAATTTAGTGATCACACCCTAAATTACGAAAAGATAAAAGTACAAAATACAAAGTATAAAGTAAGGGTTCGGAAACGGACCCTTTTTTTATTGCAGATCGCAGAGCTCAGAGTGCTGATCTTAAATCGATTTCTAAATTAACAATCAACATTCATCAATCTGCATTCGAAGACACTCCGTTTTTATTGCAGATCGCAGAGCTCAGAGTGCTGATCTTAAATCGATTTCTAAATTAACAATCAACATTCATCAATCTGCATTCGAAGACACTCCGTTTTTATTGCAGATCGCAGAGCTCAGAGTGCTGATCTTAAATCGATTTCTAAATTAACAATCAACATTCATCAATCTGCATTCGAAGACACTCTGTTTTTATTGCAGATCGCAAAATTCAAAGCGTTGATCTTCAATCGAATCTCAAATCATCAATCTGAAATCTG
>CAZNFT010000011.1:32430-39275 GCA_964572745.1 uncultured bacterium | reverse complement strand
CAAAATTCAAAGCGTTGATCTTCAATCGAATCTCAAATCATCAATCTGAAATCTGAAATCTGCATTCAATGAAAGTTCTATTGGGTGTTTATTTGGTAAAAGTCATGATCTTACTTTGATTCAGCAATGGACCGAATAACAATATAAACTATTTTCGTTTGCCAAAATTTGAATTGATAGTCCCGGCGGGACGCTCCCTTTATAGAAATATTTATAAAACATAAGTAAAAGCTCCGTAGGAGCGATACTCTGTTGTTATTTCAGATCGCAAAATTCAAAGCGTTGATCTTCAATCGAATCTCAAATCATCAATCTGAAATCTGCAATCTGCAATCTGCAATCTGCATTCAAGAACGCTCGGTACGTTTTCCTGTAGGAAATATAAATCATATTCCTTAATTTTAATGAATTGAGAAACTAAAAAATTATGCGATCCAATCATAGAAAGACAAGTTATTGATCGGTCCTCTTGACAAACTATGGTCAAGAGTAAAAAAAGGGATAACAATGAAACATTACTTTAAGTTGATCAGCATTCTGCTTCTACTCTTAATTGGATGTGGAAGCAAGAGCGGGGATATCGTTATATCAATCCTCAATGATAAAAGCTCTTTTTACTATATTGATTTCAGCACATATCCAAAAGAGAGAAGCAATCTTCCAATCGGAGTTTTCGATTCTGGAACAGGCGGCTTAACCGTTCTTAAAGCCATTATAAACTACGACGAAAACGACAATACTGAGCATAAGCCGGGAAGTGACGGTATATTAGATTTCCAAAAAGAGACATTTATTTATCTCGGCGACCAGGCCAACATGCCCTATGGAAACTACTCCTTGGAGAATAATATTGACTTATTGCAGGAACACATCATAAAAGATGCACAATTTCTACTGGGTAATAAATATTATTCAAATTCATATACCAGTACAGTTAATACTGATAAACAACCGGTCAAAGCCATTGTTATAGCTTGCAATACTGCAACAGCTTACGGCAAAGAATCGATTGAACAATTTATCAAGCAAACAAAGATCGATATGAAAGTCATTGGAGTCATAGATGCCGGTGTACGGGCTGCTTTTGAGCATATTGACCAAAATGAAAATGCAATTATCGGAGTCATGGCAACTGTTGGTACCATCGCTTCTGAAGGTTATAAAAACACCATCATCAAATATATAGAAAAAAACAATTATAGTGGGAATATTGAGATCTTTTCTCAAGGAGCCTTAGGAATTGCTGAAGCCGTTGACGAAGAGCTTAACTTTTACGATAAAACACTGACAGAGCCCCGAGATAATTACAAAGGACCAAAGCTGGACGGTGAGGTTAAAATTGATAAAGCCTTGCTTGATGTTTATAATTTCAATTTTGATGATCACAAAATGCTATGCGATCATAAACTTGCCGAGAACTCCTCCATACTTCAACTCAACGATGCAGAAAATTATGTGAGATACCACTTGGTTAGCTTAATGGAAAATATCAGAAAATCCAAAACCCAAAAAAAATTAAAAACATTGATCCTCGGCTGTACACACTATCCTTACCTCATCGAAGATTTCAATACGGTGTTCGAGGAATTATACAATTATAAAACAGAGGAGAACACCTATTTGTATCGAGACTTTATGGCTGAAAAGATCTCCTTAATTGACCCGGCTAGAAATATTGCTGAAGAATTGTTTACATACATGAATGATAAAAGACTTTTCAAAAATGAAGGAGATATGAAAAATAGCGAATTTTATATAAGTGTCCCCAACCCTGACAATAAAAAGAACCAAATCAATTCCAATGGTCAATTTAGCTATGAATATAAGTATGGCAGGATTGCCGGTGACATCCAGGAATACACTAAAATAATTCCCCTTGTAGAAAAAGAGCTCTCCACAGATGTTTATATACGTTTTGAAGAACAGATTCCAAATATATTAGACTTAATCAAAGAATTCAGTAAAAGTAAAGAATAAAAGCTCTAATGATAAGAGCTTTGCGGCAGATAATTATCAGGTGATCTCCCTTTTCGAACTCGCCTAAGTTGGTGACTGCCACTAAGATTTTTTCATTGCAAAGACAAAAAAAAGATTTTAGTTTATTATATCTTGAATATCACAACCCTCATCTGCAAACGAATGAAATAAAAGCATTTGTATATGAATAATACCAAAACACATGCTATTAATATAAAAGCACTAAAATACTTTAGGTCGAGTCCCTAAATATTGGGCAAAAGTGGAGACTAAAACCTGCTTAAACAAGGTAGGTGGAAGCGAAAAACCATCTAAGCAGGAAAATTAAAAGGAAAATCATGAAAACATTAAAGCTTATCATTGCAGTGCTTCTGTTAATGTTTGCGAATTTTATATTTTCACAAAATCTTCCCGGAGAGATTGAATTAGTTAAAGAAGTAGATGTTAATTTGGGGAAAGGCTATACTCATTCTCAAGTTTTTGTTTTAAATGAAGAAAAATTTCTCTTTAGTCATAACTCCAACACCGGTCAAACTGATATTTGGAATCTGGAAAAAGGGGGTTCACCAATTTATTCTAAAAAATGGAGTAGCGGTTGGACTAACATTAATTTTCATGAATTCAAGGGCAAGGTGTATTTTTTTCATCAAAAAAGTAGCGAAGGAACAGCTAGAATAAATAGGCTGGATTACAATGAAATCATGGCCAATAAAACAATGGGGCCTAAGATATATGAAGATAAATGGAGTAGCGGTTGGACTACTACAGAATTCTTTGTTCATAATAATATTCTTTATTTTTTTCATTATAAAAAAAGCACTGGTTTAGCAAGATTAAATGCCGCAACTATGGGTGGTGGTGTAGGATTGAAACTGTATGAAAAAACATGGAGCAAAGGATATATAAATTTTGCCATGACAGCAAACGGTAATAGATTTTATATATTATATCAAAAAGGTGACGAAGGAACATGTGTCATAAACAATATAGACCTTAGACAACTTGAAATGGCTGTACATAATGGTAATTCAATCTCCAATCTTGGCGAAGAATCTTACAAAAAGAAGTGGTCAACCGGGTGGAGTAATATTTGCTTTTTCACCCTGGATCACCAGGTTTATGTTTTTTTCAATAAAAACAAAGGCGGAACTGCACGAATAGAAAAATTAGATTATTATGGAACTTTAGGACAAAGGGTATATGATAAAAAATGGTCTGATGGCTATTCTGAAGTCGACATCTATTATCAAAATGGGAAACCATATTTATTTCTACAAAAGGCAAGTACAGGGCAGACAATCATTAGCGAGCTAAGGATCAAAAAACACTGATTTTTACATAAAAATGTATGTATAGGCTCTGGTCACGGCTCTTTAAATATTTAGTCTTTTATCATATCATCTTATTGAACACTAACAGTGCTCAAGGCATTATGTCAATCTATCTAAAAATAAAGCCAATCTCCCCCGACCCCCTTGCGCTTAAGTATTCTTGCTAAAATAATTAATAATTTTATTAAAATGCTTGCTTTATTCTCCAATTGTATTATATTAGTCTTATCGGAGAATGATTCTCATAAAAGAAAGGTTCAATGAAAAGTTCAAGTAAAAATATCAGACAACTCTTTGTAGAGAAAGGCTTAAAGATCACGCCTCAGCGCGTTGCCATACTTGAAGCTATCTATAAATCAGATAACCATCCTTGCGCAGACAATATCATTAAGCTTGTCCATAAAGACCACCCAAATATTGCAAAAGGTACAGTCTATAAAGTCTTAGATACTTTAGTGGAAAGTGGCTTAATACAAAAAGTGCAGGCAGATACAGAAGTCATGAGATATGATGGCGTAACAAAAAAACATCATCATTTATACTGTTCCGAATGTGCTACCATTAAAGATTATTATGATGAAGATCTTGATAAAATACTTGAAAACCATTTTAACAATATAAAGATAGATGGATTTAAAATTGAAGATCTTGTTCTTCAGATAAAAGGTAGATTTGATAAGTGTTAATTATTCTTTAAAAAAGAGTAGTAGAAATAAAATTGTTATTGAAAAATTTGGAAACTAAAAAAAGGAGAAATCATGGGATGTGATACTGGTTTAAAACCGCTCAAAAAGAAAACCGTAGAAAACAAAGAAAATTTAAACTTAGAAACAAAAGAGGAAAAAAATATGAGTTCAACAATGGTAAGGCAAATGATGCCGGAATTTACAATGGATGCTTATAATGCAGCTACTAAATCTTATACAACAATTTCAAGCGATGACTTTAAAGGCAAATGGACAGTAGTTTGTTTCTATCCAGCTGACTTTACATTTGTATGTCCTACAGAAATTGCTGCAATGAATGCTAAATATGATGAATTTAAGGCATTGAACACTGAGATCGTTCCTGTATCAGTTGACTCAAAATTCTCACACAAAAGATTTGTTGAAACGGAACCTATTCTAAAAGATCTTAAACTGACCATCGGTGCTGACACAACTCAAGAAGTTAGCCGTGCATTTGGCGTTCTTGTTGAAGAAGAAGGTGTTGCTTTAAGAGGTCGTTTTCTATTTAATCCTGATGGTATTTGTGTAGCTCAAGAAGTTCAAGCTGACTCCGTTGGTAGAAACGTAAATGAATTCTTAAGACAAGTACAAGCATGGCAGCACGCAACTGAAAATGAAGTTGTTTGTCCTGCTGGCTGGAGACCTGGCAAGAAAACACTTGATGTTAAAAATAATGTAGAAGAAATGACCGGTAATGTTGGTAAATTTATCACTATCGAAGAAATTCTTAGCTAATTGAACATAAAATATATCCCTGAGTGCCTAAACAGGCATTCGGGGTTTATATATTCTAAAAGGAAATATAGATGAAAAATGTAACAAAACTCTTAATCGTACTGTTTGTACTAACAATGGTAACAGCTTCTTATGCACAAACATTTGGAATCAAAGCCGGATTAAATTTGTCCAACATGGTTCAAAAAGATGATACTTTTAACTACAGTGAAAACTATCAAATGAATCCTGGTTTTCATGTTGGTCCCACGGCTGAATTTTCTTTTAACGAATTCCTGTCTCTTGAAGCCGGAGTACTGCTTTCGACTAAAGGATATGCAAGCACAACAGAGATATTAAGTACTACTACCAAAACAAATACCATGCTTCTTTATCTTGATATTCCAGTAACTGCTAAGATCAATGTTGACCTTGGCGATCTGGGTGTTTTTGGAGCTTTTGGTCCCTATCTTGGTGTTGGCTTAAGCGGAAAAGCTAAAGTCAAAACAATCATTGGCAACATAGAAACAAGTGGAGATAGCGAAATCACCTGGGGTGAAGACGGCTCTTACAATAGATTAGATTTTGGTCTGACTATGGGTGCCGGTGTAGATCTTAACTCCTTGTTAGTCGGCGTTTATTATAACCTGGGTTTAATCAATGTTTCAACGATGACTGGTAATAATCATAAAGCAACACATGGTGTTTTAGCGCTTTCTCTTGGCTATAAATTCTAAATAAATATCAACTAAAAAATAGTCTAAATTCTGAGCTCGCTCTCGAAATTTCGGGGCGAGCTTTTTTTAAATTCGCTTAAGAATTGCTGATTTATACTTAAAGGAGATGCTTAGGTTTGAAAGAATATAAAATACACGCGCTAAATTAAATATATACCAACACAAAAAATAAATTATAATTTTAGCTATTTCAATTAATAATATGCAAATTATCAGCAAACAAACAAGACAAGGACAAAAACATATGAATAAGTCAAGCTTATCAGAGTCGGTAAAACAACATGATACATTTAAACGAAAATTTACTTTGTGGGAATTGTATCGATCTTTTATTTTTGTTCCAAGGGCAATATTAAAACTGATCAAAAATAGTAAAAGTAAATTACTTGATCAGCATTTCATAGAACGCTTACAACTTGCTGTAACCGAAGTAAACGGTTGTGCAGCTTGTTCATATCAGCATACAAAAATGGCGCTAAAACAAGGCATGAGCAATGAAGAAATTAACAGCTTTTTAGGCGGCGAGGGTGATTTCACCAAAGCAGAAGAAGCAAAAGCTATCATGTTTGCACAACACTTTGCCGATAGTAGAGGTTTCCCTAAAGAATATGCCTATAACTCTATTGTAAATGAATATGGCAAAAAAGAAACTGCCGTCATTCTTGCTGCAGTTCAAGTAATGATCGCAGGAAATATCTACGGAATTCCCTTTAGCGCATTTCTCTCCCGACTTCATGGGAAAAAATATAAAGGAAGTACATTATTCTACGAACTCGGAATGCTTATAGCCGGGCTTATCCTTTTACCCATTGCAATGATCCATGGAATACTCAGAGGTCTTATTAGACTGCCCAATAGAAGAATTGATAAAAAATCAAATTGATGATTATTATATATCCAATAGGCTGAGATTCAGGCTTAGCATAAGAAGGTGAGAAGCTTGCTATACATAGCCCTGAATTTTCGGAGTGAAGTTGAGGCCGTCAGGATGAATCAGGTATAAAGGTAAGAAGGTATAAAGGTCATCAGGATCATCTTTCCCTGGCAGAAGTATAGACGCAGCAAGTTGATAGGATCGATAAAGTCGATATATCGACAATTCTCCGTCTTTGCACTTTTTTGGCGAAGATGGTTTCTTTTATGAGATATTTAATTTGCTATAGGGTATCTTTTTCCTCATCCCGAAATGCCTAATTTATGTCCAAAATAAAAAAGGGCGGGTCTCGACCCGCCCGTTCATTTTATTTGCGACAAGAAAAAAGCAATCCAAGTTATCCTGCCTGCCCGCCATAGCCCCAAATTGTCGGGGTGCATGAGGGTTATCTTGTCAAAAAGCTATCAGGTACATCCTGTGATCC
>CAZNFT010000011.1:9653-32330 GCA_964572745.1 uncultured bacterium | reverse complement strand
TCAAAAAGCTATCAGGTACATCCTGTGATCCCGTCAAAAAGCTATCAGGTACATCCTGTGATCCCGTCAAAAAGCTATCAGGTACATCTTGTTATCCTGTCAGAAAACTATCAGATATATCCAGTCATCTCGTCTGAAACTATACTGCAATCCTGTCTACTTCTCTTCCATAAATGGATATTCGTATTCCTTAGGTGGATTAAAGGTCTCTTTTACAGTTCTTACCGATACCCAGCGCATAAGATTAATGGATGAACCTGCTTTATCATTGGTTCCACTGGCTCTGGCGCCACCAAAAGGTTGCTGACCCACGACTGCACCCGTAGGCTTATCATTGATATAAAAGTTTCCTGCTGCATCGACTAATTTATCTTTAGCGAGGAGAATGGCTTTTCTGTCCTGTGCAAAAACAGCACCGGTCAAAGCGTAGGGAGATGTTTCATCGCAGAGCTTTAATGTTTCTTCATATTTGTCTGCTTCATAGACATAAATAGTTAAGACCGGACCAAAGATTTCTTCTTCCATAGTCCTGAATTTAGGGTCTGTGGTAACAATAGTCGTTGGCTCAATAAAATAACCTTTAGATTTATCATATCCGCCACCGGTGATAATTTCTGCGTCTTTGCTATTCTTGGCATAATCGATATATGCGACAATTCTATCAAATGCAGATTCATCAATCACAGCCGTCATAAAATTTGTAAAATCAAGCGGTGAACCCACTTTAATGGTTTTTACCATTTTCACATATTTTTCTTTTACTTCATCCCAGATATTATCGGGCATATATACTCTGGAAGCCGCTGAGCATTTTTGTCCCTGAAACTCAAAAGCCCCGCGTAACATGGCCACTACCAAAGCATCGACATCGGCAGATTTGTGGGCAACAATAAAATCTTTTCCACCCGTTTCACCCACAATGCGAGGGTAACTCTTATAATTAGAAATATTATTACCAACTGTTTTCCAGATATGCTGAAAAACCTCTGTAGAACCGGTAAAATGTATGCCTGCAAAATCGGGATGATTGAAAATGATATCACCTATCTGCTGTCCGCTTCCTGGCAAGAAATTGATCACGCCATCAGGTAAACCGGCTTCTTTAAACAACTTCATCAGGTAATAAGCAGAGAACATTTGCGTTCGTGAAGGCTTCCAAACAACAGTATTTCCCATCATAGCAGGAGCCGTTGGTAAATTACCGGCAATAGACGTAAAATTGAAAGGAGTTAATGCAAAAATAAAGCCTTCAAGAGGACGGTATTCTAATTGATTCCACGTACCAACAGGAGAATAATCAGGTTGATTTTTATAAATTTCCGACATATAAAAAGTATTAAAATTAAAAAAATCGATCAATTCGCAGGCCGCATCAATTTCGGCTTGATATATCGTCTTACTCTGACCAAGCATTGTTGAGGCATTGATTATATCACCATAGGGTTTAGCAAGAAGCACGGCCATTTTTTTAAAAATAGCAGCACGTGATTCAGCCGGCATTTTAGACCATTCTTCGCGTGCTTCTAAAGCGGCATCAATTGCCATTTTGATCTCTTTTTCACCGGCCATGTGATACCTTGCAAGCACATGTTGATGGTCATGTGGACAAACAACTTCGCCGGTTTTACCGGTGAAAATTTCTTTTCCACCTATAATTATAGGAATCTCGATCTTCTCTTTTAACATCTCATCTAAAACTTTTTTTACACTGGCACGTTCGGGAGTACCAGGAGCATAGGTCAGTACACGTTCGTTTTCCGCATGAGGGATTTTATAAAGCGCATTGATCATTTTTTTCTCCTGTTTTTTTGTTTCAAACCAAACTATTGAGTAAATAACACGATGAGTTTAGGGATTATTTGAATGAAATTCAAGGAAATAGCCTCACTTTGCACACATTTTACGAATTGTCATTTCTTGTGCATATATATGTAAAGATGTATGATTATTCGCCGGATGCAAGGGAACGGACAACTTTTTGATAGTAAAAGACGGCTTTGGGGTTGATCTGTTCGGTGCGGTGGTAACTACAATCGCAAAAAACATAGTATTTTGAAATAATACTTAAACTCAATTGAGGATAAAACATTCAAAACGTTATTATATATTTTTGTATTTATTTTTTTCTTGTGTTTATTTGTTTCTTTTTCATAACTTCATTTAGACACTAACTTAAAACTAGAAGAAAGCATGAGTAAAGTAATCATTCTATTAATTTTAACTGTAATCTTGTTTACTTCATGCATATCTTTAGATGAAGATTCCTCACATGATTTTACAATCATAAATTATTCCAGCGATACTTTAAGTATTTTTATTGAAGGTGATAGTATTGAAACCATAATTGATACATTAGCTCCTAAAGAAGTAGATTTTAGAAATGGAAGCAGATCAATTTATCGTAAAATGTATTATAATTTGATAACAGAACAATATGATCAATATAGATTTGAAAGGATGGTTGACAGTTTTGTTTTCAAAATAAAAGCAGGTGATAATTGGGAGCAAGTAAATATCCCATCCATAATATCTCTTGAAAATTGGAATATTTTCAGTTCTTCTGATGATTTTATTTTGGTGCATCATTATTATTTTCATATTACCGACTCGCTTTTGAACCTATAAATCATTTACTATTGAAATAGTAGAGTCACGCGACCTGTCCTTCAGGAACTCTTGAGAATGAAGATCGCATAGCTTTTTATTGTTATGCTACTCAAAAAATTGATAAGGGGCAACCCATCGACTACGCTCAGGGTTGTTTACTTGTTAGCGTCAATATCCCCTCGACCTTGCTCGGGGATAAATAAACACCCCATTGGTATTAAATAAAAATTAAACTCTAATTACTATGATTTGATTTGCATTAGAGGTAAGGAACGGTTCCCACTTCGCCAAGGCTAGGCAGGACAAAGCTAGACCGTTCCCTACAAAATATAATTTTGAGATCCCCTCAAACAGGTCCTTTGAACTGCTCTCCCCCAACCTCCTCACTCTGCTTATGGTAAATAATGACAAAGCCTTAAAAAACTATTGTCTAGATTCACATATTTAATAAAATCCTGATATTTTCGCTCCGTAGGCTGACAAGGAGAAATCTCAAATACACCTATTATAAAAAGCTGAATTATCTCCCCAATAGCAAAAGAGATGACCGTCGTCATCTCTCATGCGTATATATTATAAACTGTGGTTGTGCTTATTCACCGGATGCAAGGGAGTGAACGACCTTTTGGTAGTAAAAGTCACCTTTTTCCCTGATCCATTCAATGGCTTGTTTGATGGTGTTTACGGTATTGGGAATATAATCGTGAATAATGATTTCAAGAATGTTTGATTCAAAAAGTCCTTCACTAAGCAGATTAATTAAATAAAGAATGATATTTCCGTTGCTTGCATCAAAAACATTGGTCGGATGAACGATTGCTTTTGTATTGCTCTGTGACCATTTGTAGTCATCTTGATAAATCATATCATTCTGTTCGTAACTCATTTATTTATATCTCCATTTTTTAGTTTAAGAAGAAACCCCGCTTGGGCGAGCGGGGTTTTTGGGGTAAGGAAGGGATTATTAAGTATTAAGTAATTTCAATTTTACGGGGTTTAGCAACTTCTGTCTTGGGGATCTCCACTGAGAGAATTCCTTCATTCCAGTTTCCTTTGATCTTGTCAACATCGACATTATTTGGGAGCTGAAATGATCTACAGAAGCGTCCGTATCGGATCTCATTTAAATGATATTGAGACTCTTTTTTGCGGACTTTTTCTTTTTTCTCACCAGAGATGGTAATAACATTGTCCCTAACAGAAATATCAATATCTTTTTTGCTCAATCCAGGTGCTTCAACATTCAAAAGAAATTCATCCTGATTTTCCTCAACTTCCATGCGAGGATTCCAATGTACAGGCTCTTCCGATTCACTTAAGAAAGGATCATTTAAAAAGCTATCCATTAGGCTATTATAGAATCGACTTACCTGTGGTACTGAGTAGTTACGTTTTACTAACATCATTTTATCTCTCCTTTTGTTTTACACCGCTTGGGTGTTATTTATTAGTTGACCTGCCTCTTCGATCATACTTGCCGGCCAATTATTTCAATTCTCACCCTATATGATGCCAAAAGCATGCCAAAGCACTATGTCTGCCATTTTTTCTGCAGTTTTGACAGATTTCTATTTTGAAAGTGATTTTGTCTGCCATATTGACAAAAAAGAGCCGGTTTTGACATGATGACGGGATTGCTTGGATAGTCTTTTTTGACAAGATAACAGGATAAGCAAGATAGCTTTTTTAGACAGGATACTTTTGGCAGGATAACGGGATTGCTTGGATAGTCTTTTTTGATAAGATAACCCTCCTGCGCCCCGACAATTCGGGGCTATGGCGGGCAGGCAGGATAAGCAAGATTGCTTTTTTTAGACAGGATACTTTTGACAGGATAACGGGGTTGCTTGGATAGTCTTTTTTGACAAGATAACAGGATAAGCAAGATAGCTTTTTTAGACAGGATACTTTTGGCAGGATAACTTGGATTGCTTTTTTCTTGTCGCAAATAAAATGTACGGGCGGGTCGAGACCCGCCCTTTTTTATTTGCGACATAAATTCGGGATTTCGGGATGAGGAAAAAGATACCCTATAGCAAATTAAATATCTCACAAAAGAAACCATCTTCGCCAAAACAATGCAAAGACGGAGAATTATCGACACATCAACTTTATCGACCTTATCAACTTTATCGACTTTATTGACCTTCTCACCTTATTTTATTGCGGATTTCGTAAATCAAATATCGTTCATTTTAATCGACGAAGCCTTCTGGTCAGCCATAGCCTTGACGTAGGCTAAGGCGAAGTTGATCCTTGTTCGATATTCAAAGGCATCCCTTCATAGTTCATCCTTCTATTCATCTTTTCTTGCTTAGAAGATTTGTTTAATGTAAATTATGTGATGTATAGAATCGAATTTAATAAAAAAAGGAGGGCACTGTGGCCTCAACTTCTGATTTCAGAACAGGTATGATCATTTTATATAATGGTGAATTATACAAGATAGTCTCTTATCAACATAGCAAGATGGGACGTGCAGGTGCTGTAGTCCGTACAAAATTGAAAAACCTTTTGACAGGAAAAGTTCTTGAGAACACCTACCGTTCAGGTGAGAAAGTTGATGAAGCGCGTGTAGAAGCGATGATCTTTCAATATCTTTATAATGATGGTGATAATTATCATATGATGAACCCGGAAACTTTTGAACAGATCCCGATTTCTGCAGAAATTATTGGTGATGACAAATACTATATTCGTGAAAACGATGAAGTTAAAGTTTTAATGTATCAGGATGCCCCGATAGCAATCGAACTACCTACCGCTGTTATTCTTGAAATAACATACACGGAACCAGGTGAACGTGGCGATACAGCTAAGACAAATGTTAAAAAACCAGCAACCCTTGAAACAGGTTTAGAAGTCCCCGTTCCTTTATTTATTAATGAAGGCGATAAAGTTAAGATCGACACGCGAGATGGTTCTTATCTTGAAAGAGTAAAACAATAATAGTGGTCAAAAATTGAGTTTTGTACCTGATATTTGACTTGATAACAACAATTATAAACAAAAGGATTAAAAGATGGCTATTCCTAAAGAATTGAAATTTGCAGAATCCCACGAATGGGTAAAACTTGATGGTGATGTAGCAACAGTTGGTATTTCTGATCACGCACAAGGTGAGTTAGGCGACGTTGTTTTTGTTGAACTACCTGAAGTTGGTGACGATGTCAGCCAAGGTGAAGCTTGTGGTACTATTGAAGCTGTAAAAACTGTTTCTGATATCAACTCCCCTGTCAGCGGCGAAGTTGTTGAAGTCAACGAAGCACTCGAAGACGAATCAACTCTTGTTAATACTGATTGCTATAATAAAGGTTGGATCATGAAAGTTAAAGTATCCGATGCATCTGAATTAGATTCATTAATGGATGCCGAAGCTTACGAAGACTTTATTGCTTAAGTTGTAATTTCTTTAAAAATTGAGGTTTACGATGCCATACTTGCCACACGGTAATGATGATATCAAGCAGATGCTAAAAAAAATTGGTGTTGATCAATTTGAAGATCTGCTAAAAAATATCCCTGAGCATTTAATGCTTGGTATCTCTTTGGATTTACCACCCGCTTTAAGTGAATTGGAAATTCAGCAAGAAATGCAGACACAGCTTGAGAAAAATCTTGCCTGTAACCAAGCTGTTTCATTTCTTGGCGCCGGTGCTTACGAACACTTTATCCCTTCGGTTGTGGATTTTATTACATCCCGTCCGGAATTTGCAACGGCCTATACTCCTTATCAGGCAGAAGTTTCCCAAGGAACTCTTCAGCTTATGTATGAATTCCAATCATTGATCTGTGAGCTGAGCGGCATGGATGTTTCAAACGCTTCTATGTATGATGCTGCTACTGCAATGGCTGAAGCCGCAATCATGGCCAAAAATATAAAACGCAAGAAAAATGAAGTCATTGTTTCCTCGACTATTCATCCATTATATCGTAAAACTCTGGCAACTTACGCTGAAGCGCAGGATATTATGCTTGTTGAATGCCCCTTTAAAAATGATCAAACGGACATGGATGCGCTTAAAAGCATGCTAAATGAAAACACTTCAGCTATTATCGTTCAAAGTCCAAACTTCTTTGGAGCCATTGAAGATACTGCTGCTTTTTCTGAGCTTGCCCATAAAAATGATTCGCTTTTCATTCAGGGTGTGGACCCCATTTCACTGACATTATTAAAAACACCCGGCGAAGTAAATGCCGATATTACTTTTGGTGAAGGTCAGTCTCTTGGCAATCACTTGAATTTTGGCGGTCCTTATTTGGGACTATTTGCTGCGAAACAAGAATATGTCCGTAGAATGCCCGGTCGTATAGCCGGTATGACAGAAGATGTAGACGGTAAACGAGGTTATGTCCTTACGCTTCAAACCCGTGAACAACATATTCGTCGTGAAAAAGCGACTTCCAATATCTGCTCAAATCAGGCACTCTGTGCACTGGCAGCGACGGTATATCTTGCTTTAATGGGTAAAACAGGGCTTACAAAAGTCGCTGAACTCTCACTGCAGAAAGCACATTACTTACAAGAAAATATTTGTAAACTTCCAGGATTCTCGGCTGCTAACACGGCACCCTTCTTTAAAGAGTTTGTAGTTACTTGTCCTGTCCCCGCAAAAGATATTATTCAAGCAGCCTTGGTTAAAAATATATTTGCCGGTATTGACCTTGGCGTATTCTATCCCGGCCGTCAACACGATCTTTTAATTGCAGTCACAGAAAAACGTAGCAAAGAAGAAATGGATAAATTCACTGAATTTCTAAAGAAATTTAGTGATTGATAAATATTAAACAATATGAAGTTTTATTCCTGATAAAAGTAGAGATAAGGCAATGCTTTATCTCTGTAAAATGCCGTGTTTTTTACTTTTCAGCGATAATCTTTCTTACTTCTAGCATTTAAACCTAAATTCTAAGCGCTAAATCCTGAGCTCTTAGCTATTATTTTCCTTTTCTTAACCTTTTATTTATAGTATTTTCATCAACAAGCAGATAATTTCAGGATGGATAAATTTATGAAAAAAGCCTTTAGCGAAACTCTCAAAGTGATCACAATTTTGGAACAAGACCAAGCATTTCAGCAAAATATAGAAAACGCTGCTAAACTTATGAGCAGTGCACTAAAAAAAGGAAATAAAATTCTCTGGTGCGGAAATGGAGGATCAGCTGCAGATTGCCAACATCTTTCTGCAGAGCTTGTTGCTAAGCTCAATCATATCCGTCCTGCTCTTGCTTCCCTATCTTTAACCACTGATACATCATTCTTGACTGCTTGGATAAATGATACGAATAATGCCGATGAACTCTTTTCGCGACAAATTGAAGCTCTGGGACAAGAAGGTGATTGCCTTATTGCTATTTCTACAAGTGGAAATTCCGAAAACATTATCAATGCCGTTGATACAGCCATAAAACAAGATCTTGTGACTATATGCCTTCTTGGAAATAAAGGTGGCAAGCTCAGTGACATGGCAGATATAGATCTTATTGTACCTTCTGATAATACTCAACGAATTCAGGAAGTGCACATGATCATCGGGCATACGCTCTGTGCATATATTGAAGAAGATTTCTTGAGCTAAAAATGCAAGGCATATTTAAAGATTTCATCTATCATTTGCAGGGTGAACGACAACTTGCTCCCAATACAGTGCAATCTTACCGCATTGATATCAAACGCTATTTAGCGCATTTAGAAAACATGGGTATTAGTCATCCCGATCAGATCGAGACTGAACATATAGTCAAATATCTTGAATTATTATCTGATATACCTCTGGCAGCAACATCACTAGCAAGAAATCTCTCCTCCATCAGAATGTTACATCGCTTTATGATCAATGAAGGCTATGCTCAAAAAGATGTCACCGAAAATATTGATTCACCCAAATTACCCAAACGACTTCCAAAAATTTTAGATATAAATGATATTGAAAGCATTTTTGCCGAAATTGATATTGAAACTGACGCGGGAGTCCGGGACCGTGCTATGATAGAATTATTATATGGATCGGGTCTAAGGATCTCAGAACTTTTAAGTCTGCGACTTCCGGCTGTACTACTCAAGGAAGGTTGGATCAGAGTTTTTGGTAAAGGTGCCAAAGAACGCATTGTTCCCTTTGGCGATGAAGCCGGCATGTGGCTGGAAAAATATATTCGATATGTGCGACCGCTTTTAGCTGCCAATATCAAAGCTGAAGACTTTATCTTTTTAAATCGCTTAGGCGGACCGCTTTCGCGCATGGGTGTGTGGAAGATCATTCAAAAATATACTCAGCTGGCTATGATAGAGAAGGATGTTTCGCCACATGTATTTCGTCATTCTTTTGCTACGCATCTTCTCGAAGGAGGAGCAGATTTACGAGCTGTCCAAGAAATGTTAGGACACTCGGATATCTCGACCACTCAAATCTATACTCATCTTGACAGAAACTATTTAAAGGAAGTCCATAAAACTTTTCATCCCAGGGAAAAAAATAAATGAATCCACAATTCATACAATATCTTTACATGGTAGTACCCATTTTACTGGCATTGACCATACACGAATTTTCGCACGGATATATTGCTTATAAATTGGGTGATAATACTGCCAAGAACATGGGACGACTCACCTTAAATCCTATTTCTCATATTGATCCCATTGGCATGCTCATGCTTTTTGTTGTCGGCATGGGTTGGGCTAAACCTGTTCCAATTAATATTCGATCTTTTCAATATCCAAAACGTGATCTTGCACTGACTGCCGCTGCCGGTCCCGCATCTAATTTTTTTATGGCAGCAATTACCGGTTTATTGTTTAGGCTTTTTCCTGATCTGGTTCCATATACTGCGGATACAGGAGTCATTCTTTTTTTAAAAATGAACCTCCTGTATTTTTTATTGATCAATATCGGGCTGGGACTATTTAACCTCATTCCTATTCCACCACTTGACGGCTCAAAGATCCTGCGCGGTTTTATGAAAGATAAACATGTCTATATTATCGATTACTTAGAACGCTATGGTGGCATGGTTTTGATAGGCATTGTCATTCTTGGTAGAATTTTCAACTTTTCAATCTTTGGGAGATTCCTTGGTCCTGCGATCAACGGTCTTTTCCACTTTTTTTCAGGAATACAATTATGATCGATCTATTAGGTTATAATGAGAAAGACTTTCCGGTCAATGAACTTCCCTGCGATGATGCAATTCTTGGGCGAGTAATAGAAGAGCATCGTGAAAGATATTTTGTGATGACAGAAAATGGAGTTTTCGAAGCAGGTGTTACAGGAAAGATCATGTACAGTTTTGAAAGTAAAGACTCTTATCCTGCTGTTGGAGATTGGGTTTTGCTATCACCATTGGATGAGGATCAGGGGATTATTCATCAAATTCTGGCAAGAAAAACTCTTTTACGTCGTCGAGCGAAAAACAAAAAAGATGGTGAACAAGTTATCGCGGCTAATATTGATACAGCTTTTATTGTAATGGCAGGAAATGAAGATTTTTCCATCAACAGGCTAGAACGTTATCTGACCATTGTTTATAATGGTGGCATTGAGCCGGTAATCATTCTAAATAAAACCGATCTATTTAGCGAAGAAGAGATCAAGAGCCTTATTCAAGAAATTAAGGACAGGCATCCTGATGTAAAACTGGTTTGGACTTCTGCTTTAACTAAAGAAGGTATTGAGCACATTGTTGAGCATTTGCTTCCAGGTAAAACTTATGGGTTTATAGGTTCTTCGGGTGTAGGAAAATCTTCACTGATTAATAGACTTACAGGTGGTGAGAGACAAAAAGTCGCTCATATTTCCAACTCCAGCGATAAAGGTCGCCATACAACTACCTACCGCGAACTCATTGAGCTTGAAAATGGTGCCTTGCTTATAGATACTCCCGGCATGAGAGAAATTGGGATCTCCGCAAATGAACTGGGACTTGAAGAAACCTTTTCAGATATTTTTGACTTAGCTTTAGACTGTCGTTTTAGCGATTGTACTCATAGAAAAGAGCCTGGTTGTGCAGTTATAGCAGCTGTTGAGCGAGGCGAACTTCAGCAAGCAAAACTAGATAACTTTCATCAATTAAAACTAGAATCGGACTACTATCAAATGAACGATTATGAAAAGCGTATCAGGGATAAATCTTTTTCAAAGATGATGAAAGAAATTAAACGAAATAAGAAAACAACAAGCTAAGTAAATAGTTTGGCTCAAACTTTATTTCCGAGTTTGGCTCAAACTTTATTTCCGAGTTTGGCTCAAACTTTGTTTAGGCCCAAAATAATCAATAATAAATTTCTAATGTCATAAAATTAAAATCGTTATAACATTATAATATTTAGTAGTTTATAAAGTTTTTAGCCTCATTTTTTACCATTAACCCAACATCCTAACTTCTTGCTCTCGATTTTTTTAGTGCCTATAAAAAAAGGACCTAAATTTTCACCTCGGCCCTGATACTCTATCGTTATTAGTTATTATTGGCTATTCTTCGTTGAGAGTGGTGCGTTCTCTAAATCCATCACCTTGCATAATAGAAACATTTGCAATAGTGACAAATGCACTAGGATCTTCACGACGAACAATTCGGCGAATATGCTCAATCTGTCTGCTGGCAACCACACAATATAAAGTCTTTTTTTCTTCTTTCCTGTACATGCCTACTGAATCTAAACCTGTAACACCGCGATTTACTTCTTCCAAAATTCGCTGAGATATAATATCCCACTTGTCAGAAATAATGATAATAGCTCTTTCTGAAGTAACACCTTCAACAATTATATCTACTACCTTTGAAGATATGGCAAGTGAAATAAGACAAAATAAGATCAAATCAATATTCTTAAAAACAATCCCCATGGAAAGAATAATGAAAGTATCAATAATGACAAATGATAAACCTAAAGATAAATTAAAATATTTATTCAGGATACGAGCAATAATATCAGAACCGCCCGTTGTACCGCGACCTTTCATGATAATACCCAAGCCGGCACCTAATAATAACCCACCATAGATAGTTGCAAGAATTGGATCTTCTGTAACAGCCGGTATTTTAAACAGCACATCAAGCAAATCTGAAAAGACCGATATCCAAATAATACCCCAAAGAGTCTTAGCACCAAATTTCTTGCCAAAGACCTTTACCCCAATAATAAATAAAGGAACATTCATTGCCAACATAGTAATACCTGCGGGCCAATTGAACATATGGTAGAGTATTGTTGAAATACCGGAAACGCCACCAGCGGACACTTTATTAGGCAAGAGAAATAGCATTAAACCTGATGCCATAATAAACGAACCCACCACGATCATCACATAATCGAGTAAATTTTTCCTGCGTATTTTATCGCGTTCCGACATAGACACCTCCACCAAAATTGAGGGAATATAATTCATTAAAGAGCAGGAAACAAACACCAAGAAAAAAAAATACCCTACTAGTAATTATTAAACCTGACTTTCATCTGTTTCAAAAAACTTATATACCTTATATCTACTTTATTCTTAGCTATTTTCTTACTGAGAGCATCATTCCCAAACCAAGGATAGAAAAGAAGATATTCGGCATCCAAACAGCCCAAAAAGGATCCATAACTCCCGCTACTCCCATTACTTTCCCAAATGTTAGCAAGACATAGAAACTAAAAAGCAAGATTAGGCTGGCAGCTATTCCGCCACCATAACCACCTGAGCGTCGTTGAGAAGTAACTAAAGGTATGCCAATAAGGATCACAATAAAACATGCAAAGTTCATTGCCATTCTAAAATAAAGATTAGTCTTCCAACGCTTGGTTTCCATGCCTAATTGTTGGGAACGATAAATAAAACCTCTCAACTGTCTGAATGTCATATCCTCCGGTCTCACACTTTTTTGTCGCAATTCTCTGGGCGAAACCTCCAGTTTCAAGATCAGAGAATCCATTTTAGAAAAACTGACTTTATCTCCATCGAGTATTCTATGCTGAACTCCCAGCAATAGCCATTTTTCCTCATCCTCGAGCCAGCGAATATGTGCAGCATCTTTGCGTTCCACCATTTCACCATCAATCACTTTATGTAAACCGGCATTGCGACCACGACCATTAGTAATATTATATCGTCTTATGGTAAATATCTGATGATCAGGCAACTGAAAATATACCTGCCTATGAATTTTTTGGTCACGAGTTCTATTTGTCATTTTCATGTTATTTTTTTGAAATTCTGTCACTTCTTGCTGGGCAGGAACAACAATTCTGTCTTCGAAAAAAAACGAAAACACACTCAGGCAAAGTCCAAAGATCAAAAATGGCAAAGCCAGACGATATAGGCTCAGACCGGCAACTTTCATTGCAATTAATTCGTTAAATTTATTACTCTGACCGAAGAAAAAGACAACAGATAAAAGAGCGGATACAGGAAAACACCAATGAAGCATCCAGGGAAGCATAAGCCAGTAATAATGTAAAACTGCAGCAAAGGTCATTTTATTATCAAGAAATTGAGAAATTTTTTGGACAAGATCCACCAACAAAAAAATGCAGATGAAAGTTAGCATAATAAAAAAAAAGCTACTCAGATATTGCTTCAACATATAGCGATCTAATAGCTTCATTTATTTTCCAGTGACAAGCTGTCTTAATTTAATATAATCAACACTTTTGGGGCTTGCCTTCAGAATAGTGAATTCAAGATTATTTATTACCAATACTTCACCATTAGACGGGAAACGATCAAAATAATCTAAAATATAACCGGCAATTGTTTCGTATCCACCCTCAGGAATATTCAAAGCAAATTCGTCATTTAAGAGATCGATCTCAGTCCTGCCACTCATCGATAATTCTCCATTCGGATAGCGACGAACTTCAGCAATATTTTCATCAAATTCATCGTCGAACTCTCCGAAAATTTCTTCAACAATATCTTCCATAGTCACAAGACCGGTTGACACACCAAATTCATCTACAATAATAGCAATACTTGTTTTGCTTTCCTGAAATTCCTGCAATAATTCAATAACATTTTTAGATTCGGGATAAAATTTAATGGGGCGTATGATTTCTTTTATACTTTGTTTAGTTTTTACAACATCACGAAGAGAAACATAACCTAGTATCTGATCGATATTATCACGATAAATGATGATCTTGGAGAAACCTGATTGAATAAAAGCTTTTTTCAATTTAACAAAAGATGTTTCCTCATCTAAAGCAACAATATCTGTTCTTGGAGTAATGATCTCGCCTGCCATGGTTTCAGAGAATTCAAACAATCTATCTATATATTTCTTTTTTTCTTTATTGATAATTCCATGATCGTAACTCTCGGATATGCGCTTTTCAATTTCTTCCCGACGAATCATAATATTCAAAGGCTCGGCATCACTTTTAAATAATTTAAGCAGACGAGTAATAATTCTTTCAAATAATCGTGCTAAAGGATGAAGAACAATGCCAAATACTTTAATAATAACTGTGGAGAATAAGAGAAAAGAACTGGGTCTGATACGCACCAAAGACTTGGGCAAAACCTCGCCAAAAACTAAAACCACAGCAGCAATTATCAAAATAACCTGCCACCAATTAAAACCATAGGCAGTGAGTGCTAAAGTTGCGAATGTTGTTGTTAAAACATTCGACACAGTATTTCCAATAAGTATGAGCGTTAAATAATGCTGGCGCTTTTCATACATTTTAAGAGCAGAAAGAGCGAAAGGCTTTTTTTGAGATACCCACTTTTGAAGTTGAAGTGGATGCGCGGAAATAACAGCGATCTCCGATGACGAGAAAAAAGCCGATAGTATGAGTCCCAATGCTGCAAGAATAGTTTGTATTAACATATTATAGTTTATAGAAATTCCTCCTAAAATACAAGGTTAACATCAAGCTAAAATCTTTCGTATATATAATAAGAATCATATTTTGTTAATAAGCCTCTTATAAATAGCAATATTCGCATCGATAAAAGAAAATTCTATCGCCAATCAGATGGTGCTAGCTTGTGCAAAGGGCTTTTTAACTTAAATAATATATATGCAGAATTACTCCAAATTTTAAAATTTGATCGTTTTTTCAAGAAAAATATTAACTTTTCTTAAATGAAAATACTTGCATAGAATTTTAAAGAGCCTTATAATCAGCTGATGGAAAAAAACAACACACACACACTTAAATATGTGTCGGGTAAAAGATCAAAAGAATTCTCATTTACCCGCAAACATATTATTGCTTTTTTTGCTGCAGTCAGTCTCCTTTTGTTTATATTGGTGGCAGGTTCGACATATTTTGGATTTAAATATCTAGCTTCTGCTAAATTTACTTCACCCAAAATAAAAAATAAAACCTTGCTGAAAACCATTGATGAGCTAAAAATTGAATTAAATTATGCTGAAGCCAGACTTGACTCAATGGTTGACCTCAATAATAATATCAGGCTTTATGCTGATCTTCCCCAACATGATCTCAAAATAGAGAACCTGGGCGTTGGTGGTCGTACACAAATTGCTACTATTGAATCTACCGACAGTGATATTTCTACTATTGATGCCGGCATCGCTATGCTTAGTACAAAGGTCTCAGTAGAACTGGAAAATTACAAAAAGCTCTATACCGATATACAAAAATACAAAGACCGACTGGAATATATTCCGGCTATAACACCAATAGATGCAAATAAATATTGGGTAAGCTCAGCCTATGGTTATCGTTCAGATCCATTCACTTCCAGCAAAACATTTCATTCAGGTATAGATCTCGCTGCATGGCGAGGAACTGCAGTCCATGCAAGTGCAAAAGGTAAAGTGGTTTTTGCTAAAATGTCTTATGGCGGTTACGGTAATTTAATCAAGATCGATCATGGTAATGGTATTATAACCAAATATGCTCATTTAAATGATATTTTTGTTAAAAAAGGCGATACAGTTGAGCGAGGTCAACGAATCGGGCGAGTTGGTTCCACAGGTCGTTCAACCGGTCCTCATTTACATTATGAGATCAGTCTTCATGGTAAACCTGTAAATCCCATTCCTTATATGTGGGATAACGAAAGTTAAAAAGATTCTTAGTTTATAAATTTAAAGGTTCAGGTCAGTCTGAACCTTTTTTATTTCTATAGAAATTTTATATTCGTAAAATTATTCATCCCCGAGACAATAAAGATAGCCATCTCTGGAACCAATATATATCCTGCGATTATAGACAAAAGGCGTTGATTCCACTCCACCAATATAGCGTCGTTGAATTTTACTCACTCGGCCACTTTTGCTCACTTTAAAAAGAGAAACACCTGAATAAGAAGCTGCAACGATCTTATCATCTACAAAAATGGGAGTTGAAATACTTTGAGAGATCCAATGTTTTGCTTTTCGTTTGGGTTGCGGATATCTATGCTTCAAATTGGGCCCATAAGTTATTATTGTATCAAGTTTATCATGGATTAATACATGCAAATATCCATCAATAGCTGAAACCGCCGCCAAATAAGGTGCTTCGGGATCTTTTGTAAGATCATTGACAGATGCCGTGCCTATGACCCCTCCCTCCCAGGTGGCCCCCTCTCTTTCATCGTTACCTGTCGGATAATACCAGACCACGCAAGATGAATCGGCCGGTTTGGATGGATCTAGTTTGAACACTCCACCTTCCCCATCAATATATTCCTTTTCCACTGTCACAAGAATACAGTTATCGTATGTAACCGTTGCCGATCCATCCATATCAGCTCCTGTAAAAAAGTCCCAATCTATTTCACGCGTTTTTAGATTATATCCATAGACATGACCTGAACCAGAGGATATATAAATATGATCTCCGATCCTGGAAGGTGATGATTCAGTAACAAGATTATATCCATGTTTTATTTTATCATCGGGATGATATAACTTGTGTTTTTCCAATGTCTTGGGAATGGCATAGTCGCCATGGATTTCAGCTTTCTCGGGATCCGGATCAAAGACCACAAGCTCACCTATTTCCAAAGGAAGATAGACTGTATCCTTAATAATAAGAGGTGTTGCATCCACATCTGCAGAGTAAGAAGAAGTGCTTCCTCGCTTAACACGATAACGCCAACGCTCTTCGCCTTCTTGATAGCTGATAGCTCGGAAAGGATAGATTTTTGATGACCAGGTTGAGTTTTTAACCCCTCTGCGACTTCCCTGAAGAATGAGCCATTCACCTTGGGGACTTTGCCAAAGCGCCGGAGTTCCCTTAATTGCGTCATCGAATTTATGCTCCCAGATGATTTCTCCATTCTCGGCATCTATCTTTCGCAAATAATGAGATAATGATCCATGAATAAGGTATCGCTTAGCAGATTCTTCGACCATTAAGGGCTGTCCCGTCCAGCCACTGCCTTTCCAAACACGCTCCTTTTGTCCAACTCTTGTTATTGCTTCGCCTAAATAGCTTTTCCAGATGAGATTCAGACTGTCCGGAGCATTCTTGCCATAATAATTACGTTTTTCATTACCTAAATAAGTGGAATTTATTAAGCGTAGATCTTTCTGAGCAAAAAGCAAAGAAAGAAAAATCAGCAAGAGAATAAAAGTTTTTTTCATATTAATATAAAAGTTTACTTAAGATAGCAGAAGCAGCAACAGCGGCATTCAGAGACTCTGCACCACCCAAAGGAGGCAGAGTAAGATCTATATGATCGAAATCATCAAAAGCAGGATCTATGCCACGAGCTTCATTGCCAATAACAAGCATAAAGGGCTCAATATCGCTTTTCTTGATATCATAAATGCTCTTATCACTATGTGCCTTAGATAATATCAGACTTCTATTTTCCAAAAAGCTGTCCTCTAATTGATCACAATAATAAAAAGGTATATGGAACAAAGAGCCCATACTTGAGCGCACAACCTTGGGATTATGAACATCAACGCTACCTTTGATTAAGAGAACACCGCCCAATCCAAACCAATGTGCAATACGAATGAGCGTACCAACATTTCCAGGATCCTGCAATTTATCCAGCACAAGAATATTGCCCTTGAGTTCAGAATAAGCGTAAGCTTTTTGCTTTGCAATTGCCACAATCCCCTGAGGGTGAATTTCTGTAGAAATTTTCTTCAGATCAGAAGCAGTCACTTCATAGCAAGTAGCATCATCTCTTTCTTGCAAAGAAAGGATAAGTTCACGAAGTCTAGGTTTATCGAGAATAAATGGATTATAAAATATTTCATTTATTGTGTATGAACTTTTTTGGGCTTCTTCTAAGGGTAAAAAACCCTCGATCATAATGACAGAGTCAAGATTTCTTGCCTTTTTTCTCTGATACATCTGAACGCGTTTTAAAACGGTTTTAGTCAGATCTTTTGTTTTAATCTTTTCCATAAGAGAATATAAGAAATACAAGCTAAGTAAAAAAGAACTTCAGTTTATTATTAAATCATCGTATCATTCGAGGGTAAAAACAAGATGCAAAAATTATGAAAAATAAAAACGAAAAAAATAAATTCTGGCTAAAATTAGATACATCGGCAAAGATCTATCCGGCAATAGAATCTCACGAAAATACCAATATCTTTAGAATTTGGGCTAAAATGAAAAAAGATGTGGATGTGGACCTTGTCCAGCAAGCTCTTGAGATCATTAAACCCCGTTTCCCCTATTTCAATGTCCATTTACGCACTGGTATATTCTGGCACTATTTAGAAGAGAACAACAATCCATCAAAAATATGGCCGGACTCACCTCAGCCTTGTGAAAAAATCTATCCATCTTATAATAATGGATATTTATATCTCATTAGGGTTTATAAGAATAATCTCTCTGTGGAATTTTTCCATGCACTCACCGACGGCTCGGGAGGCTTGGAATTTTTAAAGACTTTGATCACGCATTATCTCATATTAAGTGGTGATCTTAAGGAAGAGCCCGACGGTATAATGAAAATTTCTGAAAAGCCTGATCCCGAGGAATACGAAGACGCTTTTCCCAAGATCGTTGAAAAGGACAAGCATTTACTTCCAAAAGGTCCACAAGAAAGGTCTTTATTCAATACAGATGCTGTTTATCATCACAAAGATAAATATCTTCCGCTGGGGAAATATAAAGTGATTATCGGAACAGTTCCATTTAAAGATCTCAAAGCGCTCAGCAAGAAATATGAATGTACCATTACACAATTTTTAGCTGCCCTCTATGTTGAAGCTCTGATCATGATCCAACATGAAGATGTAAAAAATATTAAAAAGCATAAAAATATCGGCATAGAAATTCCTGTGAATATGCGGTC
Source organism: uncultured bacterium (assembly GCA_964572745.1). Classification (GTDB taxonomy): domain Bacteria; phylum Fidelibacterota; class Fidelibacteria; order Fidelibacterales; family Fidelibacteraceae; genus M50B103. Next base: position 13,509 of record CAZNFT010000011.1, on the reverse strand, counting down.
TTTCTATCCCATTAAAACCATGCGCAATTTTTCGCTTTTTGTGGTTCCTCGTTTTAATCCCAAGAAACTTGAGAAATTTGAAGATATCATAGCTTTTATGAAACCTTATATGAAAAAACATGTCACCAAAGAATATCTTCTTGCAATGGCAGAAGATAATTACAAGATAACCCAAAATCCTTTTATTAAAAACACACCAGCTTTTCTTAAAGATTTTATTATTCGTTTTTTGTCTCAGACTCAGGGACACGCGCAGTTTTCGGGCACAATTTCTAATTTAGGTTCAATTAGATTACCCGATGAACTAAAAGATCATATAGAAGACATGGGTGTGTTGTTAGGTCCTTCCTATCACGCTCTCACAAATTGTGGTGTTGCAGGATTTAAGGATCATATCCATATTACTTTTGGTCGCATCAATAAAAACCCTCGCGTTGAAAAACATATTTTCAGGCGACTTGTTGAAATGGGTGCCAAAGTAAAATTAAAAAGCAATTGAGGTAAATATGTCATATTGTGTTCACTGCGGAGTGCAATTATCCGATTATCATGAAGAATGTCCCCTGTGCGGGACAAAGGTTTTAGATCCAAACGCTAAGATCGACCCTGCAACCCGTGATTTCCCAAAATATCGCGAGCGTTTTAAAAACAAAGGCCCCGACTACATGAAAAGGCTGTTAGCAGGTACGATCATTTCCTATGCTGCAGCTATTTATATTGTGATCCTGCTGATGATCAATGTGCTGGTAAACAATACAATTTCATGGTCCTTGATCCCTTGCCTTTCCTTGGTCCTGGTCTGGTTTGGCGTGGGTTTCCCTCTGTTAAAACCGGGGCAATCTTTCTATAGATTGTTCACCTACGATACTTTTGCTACGGCTTTATATTTATTAGCTTTGAACTATGTTATTTCATCAAATTTCAGCTGGGCTCAATATGCTTCATCCGGCTTACTCTTTGTGTGGACAATTATGTCAGGAATATTTATAGCCGATCGTATTAAACGCCGTATCCCGATAATATTATATTACATAGTATCCAGTATTATATTCACAGCTTTTTACGCTCTTATACTCACTAACAGTGATATTATTGTTCATGTGGTACTTCCCATCTACCTTTTTACTTTGTTCTTCAGCGTCCTGACTTTCTTGTTTTCTAAAGCTATGGTCTTTGATATTTTCAATTTTTTATCCATTCTTTTCATGAATATTGCACTTACAGCCTTTGCTATAGACATGATCCTCACCCGTTATTTTCAGAATGCATTTAATCCCACTTGGTCACTTATTGTACTGGTCGCGCTGGTTCCGCTGAGTTTGGGAGGATTATTGATGCGCAACCTAAGAGTTTTGCGCACACATATAGCCAAGAAATTTCATCGTTAAAGGATAAATTATGAGTATTGATAGTATTAAAAAACTTGTCGGTATCCCGTCTCCCAGTGGGTTTACAGATAAAATCATCGATATGATCGAGAATGAGTTAAAGAGTCTAAATTATTTTATAACAAGAACTTACAAGGGATCATTAATTGTTTCCACAGATCCTAATCCCACTCTGATGATCATGGGACATATAGATACATTAGGTGGTATGGTGTCGAAAATAACTACGACAGGAACACTTCGCCTATCACAATTGGGCGGATATCCTGCAAATAGCTTTGAAGGCGAATATCTTACAGTCTATACCATGAACGATAAAAACTACCGCGGCACATTCTTGTTAGACAATCCTGCAGTACATGTAAATAAGGATATAAAAACAATAGAACGCAATATGGGAAACATGCACATACGATTAGATGCTCTTGTTACTTGCAAGAAAGATGTTGAAGAGCTCGGAATTTCAATTGGTGATTTTGTTGTTTTTGATCCCAGGTTTGAATTAACGGAGAGTGGTTTTATTAAATCACGCTTTATGGATGACAAAGCTTGTGCAGGCGTTATGCTTGATATTTTATTAAAAGAAAGTAAATTACTGAAAGATAAAAAAGTCGCCTTTTACTTTTCTAATTACGAAGAAGTAGGACATGCCTGTCCGGCAGGACTTCCCGACTCGCTCAAAGATCTCTTGATAGCTGATATGGGCGTAGTTGGCGATGGTGTAGCAGGCGATGAAACAAAGGTATCGATTTGTGCCAAAGACAGTGCCGGTCCATACGATTTAAAATTCAGACAAAAGCTTGAAAAATTGTCATCAGATCAGGATATTGCCTATACAGTGGATGTATTTCCATTTTACTCCAGTGATGGAACTGCTGTCCTAAGATCAGGAAAAGATGTGCGGGTTGGATTAATAGGTCCTGGTGTATCAGCATCTCACGGTGTAGAAAGAACCCACAAGAATGGCATTAAAGCAACAAGACAGTTGATCATGGCGCTGATAGCGACATATTAAAGAGAGGATAAAATGCAATTAGGATTTATAGGATTAAAATTTTCGGGAAAAAGCACCTTATTTGAATTACTGACAAAGGGTAAATTCGAATCCGTACAAACCGGACTGGCAGAATATCAGCGTGGTCAGGTTATTGTGCCCGATAAACGCATTGATCATTTATCTGAGATGTTCAATCCAAGAAAAACGACTTATGCTCAATTTGACTGTATAGATGTCATGGGCATTCCCTCTACCATGCGCACAGATCAGTCTGCAAAATATCTTGAAGCCGTTCGTCAGACCGATGCTTTAGTTGCTGTTATCCAAGCATTCGAAGGTTATAATACCGAAGGCCAATTAGCGACGATTGATCCGGTTGCCGACCTTAGGCACCTTGAAGACGAGTTGATCTTTGCCGACCTCTTAGTCGTTGAAAGCAGACTTGAGAAAGTCAAACATTTAAAACAGCGTAGTGCTCCACAATTTGACCAACACGAATTAGATATTCTGGAAAAATGTCATGCAGCCCTAGAAGAAGAAAAAGCTCTGCGCAATATAGAGCTAAGTGAAAACGAAAAAAAGATCATTCGAGGATTTCAGCTTTTATCATTAAAGCCCCTCATGGCAGTTATCAACTGCGATGAAGAACACTATAAAAAACGCACTGAAACGGAAAATATCTTTAAAGAAAGTTTTAGCGATATACCTGTTACATCAGTTTCTGCCCTGACTGAAAAAGAAATACAGGAACTTGATGCAGAAGAGCGAGATGTGTTCATGGAAGAATCCGGCATTGAAACACCCGCCATTGATCATGTTATTGCCACATCCTATGCAGCCATTGGACTTATATCATTTTTCACCGTCGGCGAAGATGAGGTCCGCGCTTGGAACTTAAAAGCACCCGCCACAGCTCCCGAAGCCGCCGGTGTGATACATTCTGATTTGCAAAAGGGTTTTATTCGCGCGGAAGTGATAGCATACGACAACTTTATGGAAGTCAACGGCAGCATGGCCGAAGCAAAATCCAAAGGCACCGTCCGTCTGGAAGGCAAAGAATACATAGTAAAGGATGGGGATATACTCAATATTCGCTTTAATCTGTAATCATAGACCAGAGAGCAGAGACCGGAGACCGGGAAAATTATCAATTAAATATTATTAGAGCAGAATTTATTTTTGTTCTTTTTCTATTGAGTCAATAGATTTGTATTTCTATTGGGTCAATGAGTTTGTGCCAAACAATAAAACATTTCTTTACAACTGAAGTTTATTTACTTATTTTAGATTATTATAAGTAAAAGGAAAGTGCTATGAAAAAGCTAAGTATAATTTTTATTTTAATACTTCTGACATTTACTTCCTGCCAACTATTATCTTTCTTGGGAGACAAAGCTACCGGGGATATGTACTTTGAAGTCGAATTAGACAACAAAACAGCGACAGCCGTTTCGGTGATCTACGAAACAAG
>CAZNFT010000011.1:0-9553 GCA_964572745.1 uncultured bacterium | reverse complement strand
CCGGTCAGTATGATGTATGCCTTTGGCTTGCTTTATCCAGGAAGCGCCGGAGAAACCACTCAGGCCTTAAGAGATGTGTTCTACTTAAACAATTTCTCAGAGGGTGAAGAACTTTACCAATTATACAAAGATTTCGGCACTTACCTTACGACCCTAGATGAGGGTGTTGAGCTATCGCTTGCTCACGCTTTCTGGTATAAAACAGGATATCATCCGACCAGCAGCTATTTAAATGCTCTGGACAGCTACTTCAATACCGAGGTGTCAGACATGGATTTTATCGATGGAGTCAATGCAGCAAAAATCATCAATCAGTGGGCAGCAGATCATACAAATAACAAGATTAAAAATATTGTAGATCCTTCCATGTTTTCAGATGAAACGGCAGCCGTTCTTGCAAACGCCACCTATTTCTTGGGTAAATGGATAAATGGATTTGGCAAAAACAATACAGAAAGAAAAACATTTTACACTCAAACAGATGAAAGTAGCTCTATAGATTGCGATATGATGCGTGGCGGAACTCAGGACGACCCATTTAATATGGAGTATTTCGCGAACAGTAAAATTCAAGTCCTAAGAATCCCTTTCAAGAATAACTCCCGCTACGAAATGGCCTGTATTATGCCTAAGCAGCAAAGTTGTATTGAATTGATAAATTCAAGCAATGATGAGCAGTGGAACACTTGGATGGCAGCAACACAGCCTACAGATATGCTTCTTGAAATACCCAAATTCAAAGAGTCTTATAAGTACCTTTTAAATGATCCCTTAATATCTTTAGGGCTGGGAAATTTATTCAATCCATCCAATGCAGATCTAAGTAATATGTTTGAAGAATCCGATAGACTTTTTGTCAGTAAGGTTCTTCAGGACACTTATATTTCTGTAGATGAATCCGGTGCCGAAGCTGCAGCAGTTACTGTGATAATCATTGATCGCACATCCGCTGGCCCCGCGATTATCGAAGTCAAATTTGACCATCCATTTATTTATGCTATACAAGATGCACAAACGCATGCTATTGTATTTTTAGGAATTATGTATGCACCTGAGGTTCAGTGAAGGGAAGCCGGAGACCAGTGACCAAAAATCAGTGAACAGTTAGCAAGGGATAATGAAAAATAAAGCTTTTTTAACCAGCGAAGTTTTAAAAAAGTTGGTAGCGAAGGATAGACGGATTTCTTTTTTGTTGTTTAAGAGGAAAGACCTCATTCGCCCTTCTGAACTCTTTTCGGGATCTTAGTAGTATTTCTTCACAGTACATATAGAATAAACACATATCTTACTAAGACCGTACCTGCCACGATTTTAGTGAAATTAGGCCTGAAATTAAGATTTTAAATTATTATTCATTGCCTAGGAATTTTGCTAAGATTCTGAAATCATACTTCGTACTCGAGATACAATTTTAAGAAAAATAAAGATCAGAAAAATGATTGAGTCAATGGATTTTGATTTCTATTGAGTCAATAGATTTTGATTTCTATTGGGTCAATAGATTTGAATATATTTTGTTCATACTAAAAAACCCTTCATTGCTGAAGGGTTTGCATTTTTATACGGTAAACTTAGAATTAACTCAAGATATAATCTTTCTTGCCTAAAACCACATCTTTATCGATGACAACTTTAGTGACATCTTTCATATCGGGAGCTTTATACATGAGATCCAACATGATATTTTCCATGACGGATCTTAGTGCGCGGGCTCCGGTTTTACGGGTTTTAGCAATTTTAACTATTTCACTCAGAGCACTTTTCTTAATATCCAGATCTAAGCCTTCTTGCTTCATAAGAAATTTATATTGCTTAAGCAATGCATTCTTGGGCTTTGTTAAAATTGAAACCAAGGCTTTTTCATCTAACTCATCCAGACTTGTAACAACTGCCAGACGACCGACCAATTCAGGAATAAATCCATATTGTATCAGGTCTTCAGAACAGACTTGTCTCAACAGCTCGTTATAAGCTAAACTTTTGCCGGATTGCTGTTTTTCTCCGAAACCAATTTCTTTCTTGCCCAGACGACGAGCAATAACATCATCTATACCGTCAAAGGCACCGCCACAGATGAATAAGATGTTACGAGTATCAATGTGTACCATTTTAGCTTCAGGATGCTTACGGCCGCCCTTTGGAGGCACATGAGCCACAGTTCCTTCTAATATCTTTAGCAAGGACTGCTGCACACCTTCGCCACTGACATCTCGAGTTATCGATGGATTCGCGGATTTGCGAGCAACTTTGTCTAATTCATCTAAATAAACAATGCCGTACTCTGCTTTTTTTGGATCGTAGTCTGCTGACTGTAAAAGTCGTACAAGAATATTTTCCACATCCTCACCCACATAACCGGCTTCTGTTAAAACAGTGGCATCTGCGATAGCAAAAGGAACATTCAATTGTTTTGCAAGAGTTTGAGCGATGAGGGTTTTGCCTGTTCCCGTAGGTCCAAGCAAAAGAATATTGCTCTTATCAATTTCAATTTCTTCTTTGCTACGATGAGTCTTGATGCGTTTATAATGATTATATACTGCAACCGATACAAGCCTCTTTGCGTTTTCCTGCCCAATAACATAGCGATTTAATTCAGTGTGGATCATTGATGGCGTCGGCAAATCATCTAAATGAAATTCCTCGCTTACCGGATCATCCTCTACATCCATGCTTTCCAGAATTTCTTCTGCAGAATGAATACATTCGTCACAAATAAACGTATTACCGGAAATACCACTCAACATGATATTGGCTTCATCGTCAGGTTTTCCACAAAAATGACAAAACTTTTTATCTTTATCCATTATGATTTCTTTTTAATAGTTTTATCAATAATTCCATAAGCCCTTGCTTCATCGGCGGACATAAAGAAATCCCGCTCAGTGTCAGCCTGGATCTTTTTAATATCCTGCCCACAGGCATCGGCCATGATCTTATTAAGTGTTGATCGTAATTTTAATATTTCTTTTGCATGAATTTCGATATCTGTCGCCTGACCACGAGTGCCACCTAAGGGTTGATGTATCATCACACGAGCATTGGGCAAAGCGAATCGTTTCCCTTTGGTACCGGCTGCCAAAAGAACGGCTGCCATTGATGCGGCCTGACCAACACAAATAGTCGATACATCACTTTTGATATAGTTCATGGTATCGTAAATAGCCATCCCTGAACTGATAACTCCACCCGGTGAATTAATATAAATATTCACATCTTTATCGGGATCTTCCGCTTCAAGAAATAAAAGTTGTGCAACAACCAAGGAGGACATATCGTCATTTATTTCGCCATTTATAAACACAATGCGTTCTTTTAATAAGCGGGAATAAATATCGTATGAGCGCTCTCCTCTTCCAGTTTGCTCAACAACCATGGGAACTAAATTCATTGACCCATTTCCTTTAATCTAGCTTTGCGAGTGATCTTTTTTTCTTTGATCTTTGCAAAAGATTTGATGTGATCTAAAGCCTTTGAATTAATGACGTCATCTTCTAACTGTTCTTTAATCTGAGGTGTCTCATAATATTTTTTATAAGTTTCATGAAGCTCTTCATTAACACCCTTGAGGACTTCTTCGATCTTTGCTTCCATATCAGCTTCTTCGGCTTTGATCTTGTTATCTTTAATGATTTTTCCTTTGACCATTTGCCACTTTAAACTCTTTTCAGCTGTTTCACTGTAGTTTTCAATAATGGCTTTTTCGTCCATTTCTGTATCAGAAGGATAACGCTTTTTCATATCTTCGTAAATTGCTTTGGCTTGTTCTTCAATAAGGGTTTTCGGTAATGTAATTTCTTTCAGTTCTTCAATAAACCAATCCGCGATATCTTCTTCAAGTTTTGTATTTGACTGCTTATTCCAATAGCTTTCTAACTCATCTTTGATCTTAGTTTTCAAAGCAGCAAGATTTTCAACATCGGGATCAACCGTCTGTGCAAATTCGTCATTTAACTCTGGCAATGCATGTTCTTCAACAGCTGTGATAGTTAATTTGAACTCATGATCAGATTCATCTTTATCATCAGCTTTTAACAAAATTGTTTTAACATCACCGGCTTTTGCACCTATTAATTCTTTTTCTGTATCACCGACAAAAGGATCTTTACCTAAAGTGATCTTGCTGTCTTTTGATTCGTTAATAACTTTACCGTCAGGACCAAGTTCTTCTACATCAGCAACTAAATGGTGACCACTTTGTGCTGGTTCATCAAGAACTTTAGCTTCAGCAGCATTTTCACGTAAACGTTCGAGTGATTCATCAATATCTTCTTTTTCAATACTATAATTAAATTTTTCGAGGGGGAAACCTTCTTGATATTTTGGTATTTCCCATTCGGGCATGACCTCAAATTTAACTTTCATTTTAAGAGCTGAGCCCTTTTTAAAATCGAGATCTAATAGATCGGCTTGAGAAACAGGATTTATTTTTTTCTCATCTAAAGCTTTTCCATAATATTCTCCGAACATTTCATTAATGAAGTCATATTCAATCTGTCCACCAAATTTCTTTTCTAACAAACTAACCGGGGCCATACCTTTACGAAAGCCCGGCAGTGTAATATCTTTGGCAAATTTCTTTGCAAATTTCGCATAATCTTTTTCAATATCTTTCCACTCGAGTTCAAATTCCATTTCGCGTTCTATTGCTGATAACTCTTTTAATTCTACTTTCACAGCTGCTCCTTTGTTTTAGCCGCCTAATATACAATGAGATAGGAAAAAAAACAAGAGCTTAGAGATTAGAAATAATTGGCGTAGCGAATTAGGAAAGGTATTTGAGCAGTAGCTTGGATCAATTATTTCTATTATTTCCATTGGGTCAATAGATCTTCGTTTCCATTGGGTCAATAGATCTTCATTTCCATTGGGTCAATAGATCTTCATTTCCATTGGGTCAATAGATTTAGGCAGTTAAAAAAATATCCTAAAAACTGTGACAACGGTCACATATTTACTTTGTCACCATTTTTTTTGATAAAAAAACATTATATTTGAATAAAAATAAGAGGGAGGATACATCATGAGATGTTCAGAAAAACAATTTAAACCTGGAAGTACATTCCATATATACAATCATGTCATAGAAGATTATGATCTCTTTTATGAGGATGAAGATTATAATTATCTCTTAAACTTATTTGAAGATAATTTAAAAAAAATACCAGCTAGTATTTACGCATATTGTCTTATGCCAAATCATTATCATTTTTTAATTCGACAAGATAGTGATGTGAAGATTTTCAAATTGTTCAATAATTCCTTCATTAGTTATGCTAAACATTTTAATCATAAGTATTCTAGAAAGGATCCGATTTTCAGATCGCCCCTGCAGCATATTAAAGTTGATAACGATCTATATATACTTCAACTATCTAAATACATTCATTTGAATCCCGTCCGAAAGGAACTTGTCGACAATCCTGAAGATTGGGAGTATTCCGACTATAAAAGATGGATAGATAATCACTTTCCATTCAAAATCCCATTTGCAAATCTCAATAAAAAGTTATTACCCATCAAATACACGGAGTTTGTTAATAGTTGTTTTAATTTTCTTAGCTATAGCGAATATTTGCAATTAACATCCGATAAATCACTACATATATAAAAAGAATCTAAAGGTCAATAATTATTGGGACAATAGATTCTCATTTCTATTGGGTCAATAGATTTGTATTTCCATTGGGTCAATAGATTGGGTCAATAGATTCTGCTTCCTCCAATCTCTCTGGCGTGCCCAGATCCATCCACATGCCATGACTATGATCATATGCTATGATCTTTTTTTTATCCGCGATCGATACATAATACTCAATAATACTAAAATTACCCGAAGGCATATTCTCTAAAATAACCGGATCTATTATTTGTATGCCGCTAAAGGCGAATTCTTTTCCGTCACGACCTTTCAATTCTCCAGTGTTCTTGTTCTTCCAGCCACAAAGTCTCTTGTTATCAAAGCAAAGCTTGCGGACAGTTTCTCTATCTCTTACAGCCATCAAAACATCTGCTTGACTGTCCTTAAATTCTTGCAACATGAGTTTGAGATCTATATCTGAAATCACATCAACATTATAAACAAGAAATGGCTCGTCGCCCAGAAATTGTTGAGCATGTTTAATAGCCCCGCCGGTTCCAAGAATTTCTTGCCTTTCATCGGAAATATTTATCTTGTGATCAGGATATTTTTTGTTCAAAAGAACTTCAACCTGATCGGCAAAATGATGAACATTCACCACAATATCATTACAACCTTCAGCACTCACTTTATCTATAGCATGCTCTAAAAAGGTTTTGCCTTTTAATTTAACAAGAGCCTTTGGTCTGTCATTTGTCAGAGGCTGAAGTCGCGTGCCTAAACCGGCAGCTAGAATGAGAACCTTCATATTTTACCAATTAAATTTTATTATTTTCTTTATTTTAAACTATTTTTCTCGTGAATGGCTCGGTTGACTTCGATAAAAACAAGGCTAGTATTGGCAATTTAACATCTCGTACAACGCCCTCATCCTTAACCTTATCCTTATCCTCAACCTTAATCTAAATTCTTTAAAAATGTGACAGATTCACTATAATATCCCCACGCTTTTTAAAATATTCTGCGAGTTTAACTGCACAGTAAACAGAGCGATGTTGACCTCCGGTGCATCCAAAACCAACCATGAGATGCGTGAATTTCCTTTGTACATAATCATCCACTGTCATCTCCACCATGGCCTTTGCATGATCCAAAAACTCCGGCATCCTTGTCTTTTCTTCAAGAAAATCGATCACAGGTTTATCTTTACCATTCAATTCTTTATAATCATCGTAACGCCCAGGATTGAGTATTCCGCGACAGTCAAAAAGAAATCCGCCGCCATTCCCGGATGTATCTTCAGGCGCTCCTCGCTTGTAAGAAAAAGAAGAAATATCCAATGTTAATTTATCGGAATTTGTTCGGCCGTATTTCATTAATTTTTCTTGTTCAGTAATTTTCTGTAGAACACCCATGAGCGATGGCAATTCTATGGGAAGATGCATGTTCTCCAAAAGATAGCTAATATTTTCAATTGCATAGGGAACAGATTGTAAAAAATGTTGTTTTTTCTCGTAAAAGCCCCTAAATCCATAAGCACCCATGGCTTGCATAATACGAACCAGAACGTAAGCATGATAATATTTTGTAAATTCTTCACGGCCAAATTCGTGATAATTCTCGAGAACATTAAGATAATGTTCAAAAAGCATCTCACGTATATGCTGAGGAATATCTGCTTTAGCATCATAAAGGAGTGAAGCAACATCGTACTGCAGAGCCCCATAACGACCACCCTGAAAATCAATAAAATAAGGTTTCCCATCCTTGAGCATAACATTTCTTGACTGGAAATCACGATAAAGAAAATGTTCAGTATCAGTTTCAAGCAGATAATCGGCGAAGTGATTAAAATCGTTTTCCAGTTCTTGCTCATCAAAGGGAATCTTCGCTAATTTTAAAAAATAATATTTAAAGTAATTGAGATCCCACATAATTGACTGGCGATCAAATTTATAGCGTGGATAACATTTTTTAAAATCTATGCTTTTGCCTGCTTCTAACTGAAATTTGGGTAATTCGGCAAGAACATTCTTGTAAATATCTATCAATTCCTGAGGAAAAATACCATCATGATATACTTCACTGAGATAAGTAAAAAGAGTTGTAGCACCCAGATCTTCCTGAAAATAAATATTGTTATCAAGATCAGCAGCATAGATTTCCGGTACCGATAAACCGTGAGCATAAAAATGACGGCAAAACGATAAAAAGGCAATATTTTCTTTTCTATCTTCATTGTAAACTGCAATCACACTTTTACCCGATTCGCCTTTTAATCGATAATATTCACGGTATGAACCTGATTGTGGCATTTCTTTTATCGAAACACATTCTTCATTAAATAAAGAGCTGTAAAGTTTTTTAAATTTTCGTTTTTTTTGCATCTAATTCCTTTATTTACTCAACCAGTATTGCGGATTGAGTTTATCCTGCTCGTGCCATATCTCAAAGTGCAACAGAGATCCATCCATTGAAGCATTTGATGAAACACTTGCAATCTTTTGCCCTGTATCAACATATTCATCCTGGATAACATCTATATTTTCAACATGAGAATATACCGTGTAATAATTATTGTCATGAAGCAAAATAATTGTATTTCCAAAACCACGTAACCAAGTAATAGTAACAACCATACCATCGCTAACTGCTCTGACTGGCGCTCCGGGTGAAGTGGCGATCTCAATGCCTGAATTCTCAGTAATTGTACCTAAGACAGGATGTTTTTGTTTCCCAAAAAAGCTGACAATTTTACCATGTGCCGGCCAGATTAACTTGTTTTTTTTCTGCTCAAAAGGTAATTCCACGATTTCTCGTTTTTTCCTTTCTTCTTCAAGTCGGGTAAGATAAGATCTCTTGTCTTTCTGCGCCCTGGCTATAACATTCTGGATCTGTTTTTTAGAATTTTCTTTATCGTTAATTTGCTGAGATATCAATGTTTTACTTGCTAGAATCTTTTTATGTTTTTGTTCTTTTTCTTGTTTAAGCTTTTCTAATTTGTTTTGTTCTTTTTCAAGTTCTTTAACTTTTTGGGCGATGGATATACTCTCTCTGTCGATCTGAGTATTTCTTGTATCTATCAAATTCATGTTATCTGAAATTTCTTTGTATAATTTTCTATCTGCTTCGTTGACCGAAGAAATATATTTTATTCGATAATAAAATTCACGACTCGACGCAGCGTCTACAAAAAGATCAAATTGTCGCTTAGGTCTAAGCTTATATGCTCTTACTACTCGACGCTTATATCTTTCCAACAATAATTGCCTTTCTCCTTTAGCTCCTCTATAATCTTTTTCAAGCTGTTTTTTCTTGGCTCGCCTTAATTTTAACTCTTGATTTTGTAAGCGGATCTTTTCATTTGTTAAAGATATCTGCCGTTGAGTGTTATCCATATCACGGGTAATGCTTCGTTCTTCTTTTTGATATTTTGCCACTTCACTCTTTAAAGCGGATATTTGTTTTTCTAGTTCTTTTAATTGCTTGCTACTTTGATTTATTTTAGAATCATATTCCTCTATCGACTGAGCATAGGTCAGTGAAAAAAACAAAAGACCGCAAAACATTATTTTTAGAAACTGTCGAGTTTTCATCTATGTAAAATAATGAATTACAAAGGGAAAAGGAACAAATACCTTACACATTTATCCGCCGTTTCCCCAGTTCCAAAGGAGTTTCTATGATACTGGCGGAGAAGGAAGAAAACAACAAAGAATATTTAACCACATTTTGTTTAGAAAGTATAGATAAAATAAAGACGCGCCTTAGCTTGTCTTTATTTTTATTCTTTATTTTTATTTTATGTCTAGCTCCCAATGCCATGGCATTGGGCAATCTCCAAACAAAACTTCTGTACAGACGCACTATGGTGCGTCTCTGAAAGCAATAGTCAGATTCCCAAGGGGAAATTCAATAACAGCCTGAATTCAACAAGTAAGTGCAACTGAAAGTAATTTGTAAAAACAGGCAAGC
>CAZNFT010000010.1:0-45415 GCA_964572745.1 uncultured bacterium | reverse complement strand
CTGTCCCGTCGAAAAGCCATCTGGTATATCCCGTTATCCTGTCTGGAAAGCTATCTGGTATATCCTGTCAAATAAAAAAACCACCTCTCATCAGAAAGGTGGTCTTATATTTCGAATCATTTAACAATGATTATTTATTAACTTTTTTAGCACCTTCGGGTATTTTAACACCTTTGGGTATATAGTAATTAACACCAATAAATCCGGAGCTACCACTGTTTATTATACCCGGTGTAAGTTCAAAAAAGAGTTCAAGATTATCAGCAATATCGATCTGAGTTCCCATATAGAGAGCCCAATCAGCTCTAAGAGCAAACTTTGAATAACCCCATTGTGAGCCATTCCATCGATAATCAAAACCCATATCAAGCATAAATTTAGTTCCACCATAAAAATCTACAGTGTTATTGAATTTATGTGACATGTTCCACATCACTACCGGTGACAGATACCAGCCACCATTTTTGACAAAACTAAATTGACCTCCATAACTAAAGCCCATGTCAATTTTCTCCCATTGGAAAAGATTATGGCTTAGTAGAACTTCTGCACCAAGGGCAGCTGTTCCTAAGGCTAATTTAGCATGCGCATTTGTACCTTTAAAACCTTGTGTAAATTCTAAGGTTAGTAGTCTAAAAGAGTCGTAAAATGCGGCTGATGCTAAGGAAGCATTCACTGGGATCATGGTTGCATTGTGATTGAAAGGCATATTCATTCCTGCAAAAGCCGTAACAGCTAATGAAAGTGCCAGCAAAACAATAATTACTTTTTTCATTTTCTTCAACTCCTGGTTTATGTTTTTAGTTTTTAGTTTTTAATCAATAAAATCTATGAAAAATATTATGGGAATAAAAGCTAAAAAACAATAATATTACATATTTAAAAGTAAATGATGCCGTATTATTCAAATAAATCGGAATATAAATCCACTATAAAAATATATTTTCATAAGTCTCAACAAATATTTTAATACAAGAGATACTTTTCTCGAATATTTTTAAACTGAGTTAATTCATTCTCATAGGTTTTGATGATATCGTTAGCCGAATCACCTTGCATGAACATTTCATAAGCTAGACGGTTTCCCCAAAGCTTGTGCATCCATTCAGGACGAGAAATTTTAAAGTCATCCGGATAGAGTTCTAGAAGAACTTCAATTAAATGCATGCCGAATTCTAGGGCTTTGTAATTCATGGGGTCTGTGACGGTGATAGCGATACCATGACATTCTTTTTCATTGAATTTAGGTTTAAATGGTTTGTCGGCGGGTACAGTTGGTACAAAAGATACTGCTTCTAATTCTACGCCGGCAATATTTTTAGCTTCAAGGGTTGTAATTAGTTCTTCAGAGTTTACAAAAGGCGCTCCAACCCATTCAAAAGGTTTATCCGATCCGCGGCCTTCGGAAAAATTAGTGGCTTCAAAAAAACAAGTACCCGGGTAAACCAGAGCTTCGTTGATATTTCTGATATTTGGGGAAGGATTGACCCAGTTTTGCTTTGTAACAGAATATGGTTTTTGAGGATCCCAGCCCTCTGTTTTTACTATATGAAGATCAAGATCTTTTGCCTTATTGATCCATTCCTGATCTTTGATCATAAGAGCTAATTCTCCGACTGTCATGCCGTGTCTGACAGGAATAGGATAAGCTCCTACAAAAGAATAGAGGTCCTGTTCAATGATGGGACCTTCGGCCATTCTGCCTATGGGATTAGGACGATCAAGAATATAAACAGGAATATTATTTTCTGCACCCGCTTCCATGATCTCTCCCATTGTAGAAATATAGGTATAAAAGCGAGCTCCGATATCCTGAATATCAAAAACAAGAATATCCACATCTTTAAGCATGGCTTTGCTGGGTTTTCTTGTACGGCCATAAATACTGTAAATTATTGCACCGGTTTTGCTATCAACATTATCAGAAAAATGTTCTCCTGCCTGCGCATCACCTCTAAACCCATGTTCAGGTGCATATATTGCTTGAACAATATTGCCTGAATCATGAATAAGATCTACAAGGTGTACACCTTCTTTGTTTAAAGCTGTGTGATTTGTTACGATACCTATCTTTTTCCCATCAAACATAGGGAAGTTGTTTTTTGCGGCTACATCAAGACCTGTTTGCATTGAACAGGAAGCTACTAAGATCGTTAGTAGGACGATAATGAGAGAATTTAATTTTTTCATGTTTTCCTTTATTTTTTAGAGAATATTTTATTTACAAATACAGATACTGATCCTGCTGATGTAATAAAACCTATGGCTATTCCTGCAGAAATAGTGATAAGCGCAATCAATTTATAGGTATAGTGAGGGAATACCAATAGGCTAAATGTGCTTTCGGCAAATTTATGTGCAAAAATAAGAAAGATGGATGATAAAATCCCACCTATTAAACCTTCAATAGCTCCTTCAAGAATAAAGGGTAAGCGGATAAAAATAGTCCCAGCACCAAGGTTTTTCATGATTTGTATCTGTTGATGTCGAGCATATACAGAAAGTTTTACCGTATTGCGGATCAGTAAATGCATGGCAATGAATAGAATAACGAGCATAATAATACCCGCGGTTGCAACAGCTTGTGTAAGGGCTTCGAGTTTTGCAATAAGAGCATGACGATAATGGACTTCTTCTACACCTCTTATTTCTTCTACCTTTTCTTTGAATTTTAAAAGATAATCCGGATTGTTAAAATGCTGATATAGCCTTATTTCAAATGTGACCGGCAAGGGATTTTCACCTAAAATCTCCATAATATCTTCACCAAATTCTCTATTGAAAATATCAGCTGCCATGTCTTTGCTAATAAATTTAACATCCTGAACAGAAATAATGTCCTCTATCTCTGTTTTAATATTTTGTATCGTGGAGTTGCTGAGATCGCTTTCAATATAGACCTCAACACGGGTGTTGCTTTTTAGATCTTCAAGTTGATTGAAAAGTATAAATGATATTTCAAATATTGCCACAAGAATAGTCAAGGCAATACAAATAGTCAGGATAGTAGCGATAACCGGAGTGCGCTCACGCCAAAGGTTAGAGAATGTCTGTTTGATAATAAAAAGTAATTTCATTCTTCTTGCGTTAGTATGGTTATGCGTTTATTAGAGAGAGGGACAGTACGGCCGGCCGGTAATACTTCTCCATATTCCATATAGATTCTGCGGTGCTTGGTGTCTTTGATCAATTCATAATCGTGAGTAGCCATAACCACAGATGTTCCATTGCGATTGATGCGCTCAAGCAAAGAAAGCACATTTTTAGAGGCTTCTCTGTCAAGATTTCCTGTAGGCTCATCAGCAACAAGTACAATAGGGTCTTTAACCATTGCTCTGGCAATAGCAACGCGCTGTTTTTCGCCCGAACTCAAAGTGGATGCTTGTTGATGTGAGGCGTGTGATAGATTTACCTCATTCAAAAGTCCGTGAACCAGTTTGTTGATCTGAGACTTTCTATAGGATTCAATAACAAGTGGCAATGCTACATTATCAAAGACGCTCATATTCTCGATCAGGCGAAAATCCTGAAAAACAACGCCAACATTACGACGTAATAAATTAATTTGTCTTGGACTTATATTATTAGATGTCCATTTTCCCACCTGAACAATTCCTTGAGAGGGTAGAATATCCATATAGATCAGTCTTAATAAAGTGGATTTACCCGATCCCGTGGGACCTAAAAGTAAGGTGAATTCACCTTCGTGTAAACGAAGATTAATATCCTTGAGTGCACCGGGAACATGGCCGTAGTTAAGTGTAATTTTTTTAAAATGGATCATCGCATTATGACCAGCAATCTGTTTGATAATTCATTAGCTTTTTCAAAGCTAAATTCCTCCAGAAATATAAAGCTTCTGGAGGGGAATTCCACGGACAATTTTTCTATTTCTTGAAAGTTGAAGATATATTGAATATGTCTTTCATGATAAGAGCGTCCATCAGGATGATATATATAAAGATCTGTCAGAGAACGCTTGTTTTTTTTATCGTAATAATTATGTCGCTTAAAAAATATACCTGCTTCGTTGGTATCTTCGTAGGCTGTATCGTCAAAATATTCTGTCATAACGCCTGGAAGAGCAAAATCAAAAATATAGCTTTGACCCTCGTTCAGATGTTTATCCATATACGTAATGTGCTCACGAATGGCTTTAAAATCGGAAATATAATTAAGTGCATCATGAATATTAACATAAAGTGAGACATCGCGGGGAGTTGGATGCATCATATTACCCACTTCCAGGTCCAATTCCGGAAAATTTTCTTTTCCGCGAGAGATCATTTCTTGGGAGATATCTATACCAAATTTTTCAGAGGCAGGAAATAGATGTAAAAAAGTACCCGTTCCACAGGAGAGATCAAAAATTGACCCCGTGCTGAAGCCGAATTCATCTGCTAAGTCTAAAATATATTCACACCAACCCAAATAGTCGACTTCTTCCATGAGGCGGTCGTAGATCTGTGATGATTCGGTATAGGGAGCAACGCTTTTATAATTCATAGTTATGTTAGAGTATAGGATAGAACGATGAATAAAATATATAATACAAGAAGGAGCAGTGCGTGTTTTCGTTTAATGCCCTTACTGATAAAAATAATAGGGAAAAGCAGAAGTGTAAAAAGGAGCATAAAAGGAACTTCAAAATGGTAGATGGATACATCGATATCGAGTCCGCGCATAGTTGCGGCGCCACCACCAACAAAGAACATGTTAAAGATATTAGAGCCAATGACATTCCCAATGGAAATATCAGATTCGTGTTTTGCAGCAGCCATGACCGAAGCAGCTAATTCAGGCAAAGAAGTTCCAATGGCAACGATGGTCATACCTATGACCATTTCCGTTACACCAAAGTGATGGGCAATAACGCTTGCACTATCAATCATCCCGCGAGAGGCGAGAACAAGAAGAATTATTCCCGCAATAGTGTATAAGATATTTCGTATAATGGAATTATCGGCTTCTGGAATATCTTCTAGGTTTTTATCAGCTTTTGGGGAGCGAATAAGATAAATAACATAGAGAATAATAAAGAGGATGAAAATCCAGCCTTCAAATTGTGTAATCCCATTATAAGCCACGACACAAAAAATAATAGAAGCTGCCAATAATATAATTAATTGTTTACCAATATGTTTAAAATTGACTGCAATGGGAGTTATAAGTCCGGCAGTACCAAGAATAAGTCCGATATTTGCAATATTAGATCCAATGATATTCCCAACAGAGATATCAGAAACACCTTTTAAAACACCAAAGACAGATACCATGAATTCCGGCATAGATGTACCAAAAGCAACAATGGTCAGACCAACAATCAGAGGCTTAACACCAAGAATTCTTGCAATATTAGCCGAACCTTTTACTAAAAAACTAGCACCAAAATATAGTAGTAAGATTCCTGCAAGAAGGATAAAAATACTAAGTGTTAAGCTCATGTTTTACCTATATAGCTTATTTTCCAAAATATAATTTTTTATATCCAAAGGAACAAGTGAATCAATATCTTTTTCATCGATCAGGGCTTGTCTGATCTGAGTGGAAGAGATGTTTATTTCAGGAGCCTCAATAAAATGCAACTGTTCTTTAAATGTGTGGTTAAGCGTCATATCTTTGCTTACTGCACCGGTTCTTGGAAGTATAATAAAATCACAATATTTAAAATGTTCAGGGTAAGCGCGCCAGTGGTAAAGGGTATTAAGATGATCATCACCAATGATCCAATAGAGTTTATGATCGGGGAATTGTTCATGAAGAGCTTTTAGGGTGTCAATGGTGTAAGAAAAGCCTTGTCGTTCAATTTCAAGAGTTAACACACCTGCTTTGGGTATATCCCGGCAGGCAAGCTCCAACATATTTACACGGTGAATATTTGAAGAATAGCGGGTTTCTCCTTTAAAGGGAGAAAAATAGGTGGGAATAAAAAACAAAGATTCAGCTTTGAATCTTTGTAGTATATGTTTTGCAAAATTTATGTGGCCAAGATGTACGGGATCAAAAGATCCACCATAAAGACAGATTTTTTTCATTCAGCCCATTCCAATGATAATTTCATTAAACTATTATAATGTAAAAGCTGTTTTGTATTAAGTTTATCTTTATCAACTTTTGTCAAAGCATTGATCATATCTTCTCTTTTTCCCAGTTTGCTTTTGCAAGTAGCAATATCAAGATAGGTATCATTAAGAATATCTGTGTCGTAGTAACTATCGATTATTTCCTGAAAAGTTACAATTGCTGCATTCCATTCTCTTAGTACCATGTAAAGATTTCCGGCTTCGTAGATCTTTGTTGCAAGACCGGTCCGCAGTTCTTTGATACGGGCTTCAGCCAAGGGTCTTTTGTCACTAAAAGGATATTCATCAATGAAATCCTGATAAGAAATAATAGCTTTATCTATAGATTGTTGATCGCGCTGATACCCCGGACTGTGATTGAAGTAACATTCTGCAATTTTAAAACGAGCTTCTTCGTATAGATCACTTGCGGGCCAGCGACGGAGCAATGATTGGTATTCCTGAATGGCTACAAGGTATTCTTTCATTTCAAAATTAGCTGAAGCCAAATAAAATTGCGCATTATCAGCAATATCTGATCCGGGAGCGTTGAACACCACATAATTGAAATCATCAATACTTTTGTAGTATTTTTTGTTTTCAAAGGCCATTAAGCCATCTTCGTAGCGTTCGATATAGGTTTTTTCTTTTGGAGCTTCGCTATCATCTTTGCTTTCTTTAGAAGATGAACAGGAAGTGAATAAAATAAGAGACGTGAGTGTTAATGTAAGTAAAATTTTAGCTTTCATAATATCCCAATTTTAAAATGTCATATTGAATCCTGCCTGGATCCCGCTTACACCTTCAGATCGAATGATAGGTGCAGCTGTTAATGTAAGCAATATATCTTGATTTTCATTAAGTTTCTTTAGTCGAAAACCTGCATCGATCGCTGATATGAAATGATTTAAAAAAATAGCTGTTCCGCAATATGTGCTAAATTGTAATAATTTATTGGCGGCACGACGCATACTTGCGTAGCTGTATTGATTATCTGAATATTTTGCATAGATACCAAGTTCAGGATCGCTGGGAGTTTCTTGACCGGAGACCCAATCCTTCCAACCCATTTTAAATTGTTCGTATTTGCCAATATTTTCATAAAAGTGATAATCTTTCCAAATAGTCACTTCCTCATAACCATCATTGATATCAGCCATCATACGCTCATATTCTGATTCGCTTTCCGGAGAATAAGCATTACGGTCAACATACACGATGGCATGATGTGTCGTAGGATGTATAGCGGGGTCATAAAAATTTAACCAATTTTCCACATCCCAGTTTTCATCGGCAAAGTCTTCATAATCGTCAATTCCTTTTTTACCTTGAGCTTTAAAATACAGAGCGCCAGTGATAGCAGCAGCTTCTATGCCTAAATACAGTGCAGAGATCCAGGGCTTGTCTGCGTAAAGTTGTCCGGCACCGGGTAAGGCAGTTGATAATACTATTCCCAGAGGAATGGATTTTTCCCCTGATTCGATCTTCTTAGGTATTTGTGCTTGCAGACTTATACTGAGGATAAGAAGCAGAACGATGATCTTTTTCATATGTTATCCTTAAAAATCAAACAATAGCGTCCAGTAAAAACGGAAATTATGTCCGATGGTTTTTGTCACATCAAATTCATCATATTGTACAAGGTCCAAGGCATAAACAAGGTCGAAACTCAGTGCCAGGGGGAATCCATACCAGGAATGCCCACCGATACGCGCCTGAATACCTACATCTTGTTTCCAGTCGGGTTTACTTAATCCCCAGGTCCAGGCATCACCGATCTGGTGATAGATTCCCAGGTATAAATTTTCAAAGGAAAAGGGCTCAAAGTTTATGCCAAGTTTTTTGCTGATGGGGAAGCGTAGTGTTGAAGTGAAGATGGCTTTGTGAGTGCCTTCTATGGTATAATATGGATACCCTTTCAGTCCAGGCAAACCACCGGCGAAGTAGTTAAAGAAAGAATCCACTTTGGTATTGGTCATTAAACCAATATTCAGGTTGAAGGAAAGTGCCGAATTCTCTGTTTTGGGAAGAGGAATAAAATAATCGGCATTCAAGTCCATTCTTGGTGTGTAGTGGTTTTTATAAAGTTCAATGTATGTGCCATAATCAGAGGTTTTGTAATCATCGACGAATTGATTTAAATCATAAGCTAAAACAATGTCGTTGATTCGTAACCCTTTTGTAGGGGAAATATTGCTTTGCCAATGACGACGTGTAAAATTGGCACGGTAACGTAATTCTAAACGTTGACCTCTAAAGTAGGTAGTAGGAACAAATTTTACATTTCCGATTTCCGGATTTTCGTAGCATTTCCCCAGCACTTTGGATGTGTATTGTCCATGAGTTGCGACGAATTCAAAAAAGTGAAAATTACGCCAGGTATAATTTGCTCCCAAAGAAATTTCTGTGAGGGAAAAGTTTATATTTTGTTCCATGGGATAATATTCATTATACAAGCTTGTATCTTTTCGGTTTAAACCGACGGTCATAAAGTCCAGATAAAGGCGTGGTAAAAATTGATTAAAATCAAGTCTGGCAGATATATCGTAATCACCGCGGTGATTGACATCGGCCAGTGCAAAGAGATTCATTTTATCCAGTACTTCGTTCTGGAATAGAATGATCCCGGCTTTTAATGCATCATAATCGTATTGTAAAAAGGGAACGAAGAATAGTTTTGAAAATTGATTTTTGTATTTGCGAGGTTCCGTAATAGCGCAGTCTGTCGCACATTCTTGCACAAATGTTGGTAATTGATACTCTTTGTATTCAGAAAGTGTTTTATCAATAGCTTTTATATCATTGATCTTATTTAAGCTGAAACGCCCTTCCTTAAAAATTGTAAAGGTCAGACTGCTATCTTTGGGATCAATAGCCGGATACATGGCAGCACCTGTCACATTAGTAAGAAGTTCGGACTCGGTTTTTGTCTGAAGATCAAAGCGATAAATATTAAAGATCCCACTTCTATCTGAAGAATAGAACAAGTACCTAGCATTTGGACATAAATAAGGCATACGGTTATCGTAACTTACATTATATATGGCCGGAGAGATCTTCTCATTTTCAAGATCAAGTTGATAAATATCTCTGCCATGGTTAGTTGCCATATCAAAGTATATATAGCGACCATTTTGATCCACCTGCATAATATAGACCTGTTCACCATGAGAATAGAGGGTCAGGTTTGTCATTTTAGAGCTTAAGGGATCATATTTATAGATATTATGCGTGCCATCATTTACGCGTATAACATAGAGTTGCCCATTGTTATCAGCGGTTACCGAATAAATTCGGGCATTATCAGTGAGACGTTCGAGTTTTTTATTTTTAAAATCGTAAGCCATGAGGTCGAACCAGGTAGAACCGTAGATATTTGCTTTTTGACGCTGAGCAAAATAAACGGTATCGCCATCCGGTGACCAGGCAACATTACCACGAACCCTGTTTTTAGAAATCCTTTTGGCTTTATCTTCATCAAAAGTATAGAGAAAGTTATAGGAGATATAATCAAAACCCTTACTGGATTGGAAAACCATGTTTTCACCTTGAGGAGCATAAGAAGCAAGAAAAGATCCCGGTCCCTCATTGAAGAATTCCTCGCCTTCAACGAGCTGGGCACGGATAGTGGCTGTTTTATTCAGGTAATCGGATTGTGTATGCAGTAAAAAGTCTGCATAGATTTCTTTTCCCGGTATTCCCGTGACTTCTTTTAAGACTTTATTGAAGGTGATATTAGATTTTTTGCTGGCATGTCTAGCAATGTTAGCATGAACGGAAGCACCATATTTTTCCGCAAGATATTTTGCAAAAGCATAACCGGTATTATAGACCATTTCGTTGCCAATGCCTATGTGACCAAAATGACCGATCTCGCTCCAGGACATGAGCATATCGCTCAGTGCATTGTCTCTGAGTATCATATCACGATGAGAATCCCAGTAGTCGTGTCCTGCATTTTCATATTGATATTGAGCAACACCTTCGGCCCACCACATAGGAATAATGGAGTTAGCAATGGGTAAGGAGCCAATGCCTTTAGGATATTCAAGAATGATATTTTCTTTGATAGGTTTTTCACGATCCAAATATTGCAGATAGATCTGAGGAATACTGATAGGAAGCTTCATAGAAGCGCCCAAAGAGATAATATGCGAGAACTCATGTGTAAAAACATTCCACATCCACTGATGGTTACCGCGTAGTTCAAATTCCAGAGGAGAAGCCCAAAGCAGAATTTTATTATCGAAATAATAAGCGCCGCCATTGGCGTAATCATCTGTGTCTTGAATAATGACCTGAGTCTTTTCTTTGGGTTCCCAACCGTATAGTCCGGTGACATGAGGGTAAACTGATTCAGCCACTATCATGGCTTGTTGCACGGACCACTCTGTTCCTTCATGATAATGAAACATAAAATGTTCGCTTTCAAGCGTTTTCCAGTCTAACTCGGGATGATGGGGTGCATTCTGTGCTAAAAGTCCGCTCATCAGCGTTAAAATGAGTAATAGGGCGAGGATGTAGTGTCGTTTGTTTATCATATTATTTTAATATCGCAGGTTTAATGAAATAAGTTTCTTCTTTGTTGTCCCCATTGAAAGTGATCTTGGCAATGTAAACCCCGGATTCTTCGTCATGAACAAACCAGGTAAATTCATTCCATTGCTGATCAAATACTCGGCCCATAATGGTTTTTATATACATACCGCTAAGAGCATAGATATCGATCCTAACCTCTTGAGCTCCAGTTGCGTAAAAACGGAATTTAGTTCTGTCACCCTGAATGGGATTTGGATAATTATATACCAAACCATCTTTGATGAGGAGATCGGAATCTATTATGACAGCTGTTTGAGTTTCGGACTGAGTATTGCTGTGAGCTGCATTCTGGCCTTGATATCCCCAATAGACAGAATTTGATTCTATGCGAATAACTGTACCATCAGCAATGATCCACGCGGCATCATCGGAAACTTGCTCTACAAAAAGTGAATTGGCTTTTACGCTTGCAGGATATGAAGCCTGTTTAGAGCCATCTATATTATAAATATCAAGAATACCTGCCGGGTTGTAGACAAGAATTTTATAGGCATCAGCAAGTTTAAATACCCTGATCTTGGAATAATTTCCCATGATGGGGAAGTTATTTAACAGCAGAGATTTTTTGCTGAAAGCGGAAAGGCTTTGTTTGCCTTCAAATTCACTCAGCACAAGAAGATCGTATTCGCCATCATCATCCATGTGAAGAGGAATGATCTCATTGATATAATGATTATCGCCATAAACGGGATAAAAATCCGGCATAAAGTAGTGATCATTGCTTTCAAAGCGTACACTCATACTATTACCATTAATACTAAAACCTATCTCATCTGCTGTAATCACATCATTGTTCATCACAGCGGCAGCTTGAGTAATTGCGTATCCTATTTTATTGTTTTTCAGATAGGGAGTGAGGGTTTCACTTGTTTCGCCGATTTTATTAGCTGTCCATGAAGCGATATCAAGCTTGTAAATTGCTCTTGCGAGTGAATCTTCTACAGATAGAGGTGGCAAGAAAAGTGAATCGCCCGCCAATGCCAGTTTTTCAAGATCCAATGCATGACCGAGGTCCATCGAATTGACTTCTTGCAATGACGAAGCTAAATATTCTAAATGCTTTACATGAGAATTTTTATCAGAATTAGTGATGAGTAGAATATCATTATTATACGTCATCAATGCAGTATTTCCTCTACCAAGAACCGCATCAGAGGCGTAAATTTCTTTCAGAGTACTATCACTCAGTAAAACAAGGCTGGAATCACTGTAGCCAAGGAGTAATTTATCGGCTGAAATATCCGCAGGCAAGGCTGTTGTCATTTCATCGAAGATAATATTCGAAAAATGATAGTCGGCAGGGGAATTAATTTTCAGGTCGAGTACAACAGAATCAAGATAAAAGTCAAAATTATTAATGGCTATTCCGCTAGCTAAATTTTCGAAGGAACGAGTACTCGGATAGGAAGCATCATTCCATTGCATGATATGACTGTTCTTGTTGTTATCGAAATATGCGGGATTGTTTTTAAACCACATATCCCATTTCCAGCCGCTATTGACAGCAGTGTTCAGGCTTCCATAAAATTTTCCAATGTCATTCCCGCCATCGGCTTCGATAAGATTGATAAAAGGGGAATCCCAGTCATTTGGATTTTTACCACCCAATTCTGCTTCATTTACATGCCAGATCAATAAACCATGGGTAGGCAGGCCGACATCAAGGTCAGAATAATCCAGCAAAACACCGTTTTCTATGCTATAGTCCACTAAGTCCAGTGAATCTAAAATTCGCAGGACATCAAGATAGTTATTAACATCATTTCTTGACCACATAATTGAATCTGCATAGGCACCGCTATTCTT
Source organism: uncultured bacterium (assembly GCA_964572745.1). Classification (GTDB taxonomy): domain Bacteria; phylum Fidelibacterota; class Fidelibacteria; order Fidelibacterales; family Fidelibacteraceae; genus M50B103. The sequence goes on along the minus strand of CAZNFT010000010.1, from coordinate 32,948 downwards.
GCGATATTCTATGAGAAAATATTCATTGGAAGAAATAGGCAGATGATAAACCTCATCGCGTTTAAGTGTGAGTGAATCGCTTTTTGTCACAGTGACAGGTTGAGCAGCACCCAAGAGGTAGCGCTCAAAAGCTGAGGGTTTAATGGGGCATAAGCCGCTGGCAGTATTTGAACCTTGATCCATAAGACCATAGATACCTGTACCTGAGCGACCTAATTCAGTATCGTAAAGTGTGGGCAAACCCAGGAGCATGCCTGTTAGCAAGATCTCAGTGCCGTTTAGAGCAATATTATAACCCAATTGGTTTTGAGATTCAGGTAAAACAATACCTTGTTTACAGTTCAAATTCATTAATTCATTGTATTTATTAGTGGGTAAATGATTCGCAAGATAGTTTTCATCAAAATAGAAGGACGGAATATCGAAAGGCGAATCATCGAGAGTGATTTTAAAATCCTGACCTGCGCCGGCATGATAAATAATGATAGCATCAATATCATCTTTATATTCTCCGGCATCCGAAGCCAATTTTACGCTTTCGTATATCAAATTAGCAAGCCGATGGTCAACACTATCGGGGTTTGAATAGTAAAGCATATTCTTAGAAAGAGTAAAAGATGAATCTGCTAAAGGCAGCTGATGATCATCAGCTGTATTGATTCGCACATTGCCATTTGAAGCTCTGTTCCAATAGTTATCAATGAATTTTAAATGAGATGCAAAGTAAGCCCTATTATGCGGAAGAGCATCCACGGCATAAGTCATAGTATCATGACCCGTCCATTCGCTAAGCATGAATTTTCCATTTCCTGTTGTCAGATAAGTATTATCTTCTTGGAATTCTACGCGAATAGATAAAAAATTGCGAGTGCCGGGAAGAATTGTCTCTGAATATAATTCAGCTTCCAGTGGAAGGAAGCTGAAAAAGATCAGGACGAAAAGTAGAGATTTTTTCATAGGACTTTCCGTTCGATAAATTTAGAATTCGTATCGTAAACTATAACGCATAGTGTTTGTTAAAGGATGACCTTCTTTACCACCTGTATAGGCAAAATCAAAGCCGAGTCCACGCCAAATAAAACCAAAACCAATGGTGGGGTTCATCACATCACCAGATTGATCATAAATGAAACCACCACGTAAAGCGAACATATTATCGTAGATATATTCTACACCTACATTGTAAATCAATTCCCTAAGTTCGTTTTTAAAAGAACCATGCTCTACAGAGCCGACTTCAGGTTTAACTTCTGAGAAGTTTGCAGCATCGTGTCCAAATTGGCCCCATTCCTGAGGGTTACCATCCGCATCATGTCCACCGGGACCATCTACAGGTTGATTTGTTACAGTGTTTACCCAATAGGCTTCACCTTGAGTAGGGATGAATTTATTTATGAAATGGCCATCTTCATTGTACCAACCAATTTTATTTCCTTTTTCATCGTATCCACCAATGACGCCATCGCCACTATAGTCAACATCTCCGGTATATTTCCATGAATCAGTAAAGGACGTAAAGATACCTTTAAACCAATTATCTGTATAGCTTTCTTCACCGGGTATATCACTTAAAGGAGAGCCCGCTTCAATAAGATAGTTTCCATTAACATCCATTGCCGGATGAGAGGATGCCAAAATTCTATTCACATCAAAAACAAGAGAAAGTTTATTGTGCTCTTGATTCATTAATTTAAGGTTCATACCAAGCTTAAGATTTGTTGGTTGTGGGTCAGCCTGGTGTATATCAATAAATGCTATTTTTGGACCAATATTCGAAATAGCAACACCTAAATCGAGGTGATTATTAATAAGATTACGGTGCTGATAACCTATGTCAAAACCAAGATGAGATGAAGCACCGCTTCCTTGTTCGGAACCTGTGCTAACCTTGGAAAGCATTTGATAAGCGAATTTTAGGTTAATACCCAGTGCTGAGTTATCAGTGATACGTGTGGCATAGGAACCACTAAATGCCATCATATAGGAATAAAAATCACCGAGTTTATTGCCAAATTCATCTGTCCATTCTTGTTGACCAAGATTAAGGTAGATCACATGACCACCAAAAGTACCCACATTAGGAACTTTATAGCCACCGGTTAAAAATGTATAATACATATCGGACACAAGATTAGGTAACCATTTTGAATACATGGCGCCTACTTCATTTTTTTTTATATAAGCGAGACCGGCGGGGTTATAAAACGATGCATAGGAGTCGTCTGTAATAGCTACCTGAGCTTCTCCCATGGCTGCACCACGAGCACCGGGGGCAATCAATAACCAAACAGCACCAGTTGATGTGGATGCAAAAGCAGTGGAAGCCATAATGGCTATTCCAATAATGAGGGTCAATACTTTCTGTTTCATAAAACTAATCTCCTAATAATAAAAAATGAGCGATCTTATAACGCTCATATTAATATAATATCGTTATAAGATGTGACATCTTAAGTTTAACTCACTGTATTTTGTCAAGCACCTTTAACTAACTGATATTATATTTTTAACCTCTTTTTTTTACGCTTAAATATTGTCAATTATTTATTTAATGTCAAATGAAAAATAGCAATTTAAGCTTATTATTCTTTTCTCATATCTTCAACGCGCTTATGAAATTCATCAGCTGATTCAAAATCATGATAAACCGATGCAAAGCGTATGTAGGCGACTTTATCAATATCCTTAAGAGCCTGAATTACCACTTCACCTATTTGCTTGGAATTTATTTCACTAAGACCTTCTTTTAGGATCATATTTTCAACATCTTTAACGATGGTATTAATTGCTTCCATGGAGACAGGGCGTTTGACACAGGCAAGAGAAATACTACGAATGAGTTTTTCGCGATTAAATTCTTCGCGGGCGCCATTAGCTTTTACAACCAAGGCTGTTGTTAAACTGACATATTCGTAGGTTGTGAAGCGAAATTTACATTTTTCACATTCACGACGGCGACGAATACCGTTTTCTTTTGCTAAAGGTCTTGAATCTATGACCTTATTTTCTTCGAATCCGCAATTGGGACATCTCATAATACAAAATCCTCATAGAGGGGATATTTCTCGACCAGGGCATCAATATCTTTTCTTGCTTCCTTTAAAACTTTATCATTTTCGGGAGCATCAATGACTTTATTGATAATGCCGGCAATAAGCTTCATATCTTCAGCTTTGAAACCCCTGCTGGTCAATGCCGGTGTTCCTAATCTGATTCCGCTTGTTACAAAAGGTGAGCGGTCATCGAAAGGAACCATGTTCTTGTTAGATGTTATACCAATGGATTCAAGCAAGTGTTCCGCTTTTTTCCCGGTGATATTTTTATTGTGGAGATCAACTAAGACAAGATGATTGTCCGTGCCACCGGAAACCAGATCGAAATCGTAGGATAGCAGACCTTGAGCAAGAGCTTTAGCATTATCTATAACCTGCTGACAGTAGTGTTTGAATTCGGGTTTTAATGCTTCGCCAAAAGCGATTGCCTTGGCAGCAATAACATGCATAAGCGGACCGCCCTGAATACCGGGCATAACAGTGGAGTCGTACAGTTCGGACATCATTTTAACGCGACCGGATTTTGCTGCAACAAGGCCAAAAGGATTTTCTTTATCCTTGGGCATTAAAATCATACCGCCGCGAGGGCCACGAAGGGTTTTATGCGTAGTTGTTGTAATAACATCACAGTAGGGAATAGGCGAGGGATGAAGTCCGCTTGCTATTAAACCGGCAGGATGCGCAATATCTGCCATTAAAAATGCGCCTACTTCATCAGCGATCTCGCGAAATTTTGCAAAATCATAATGGCGAGAATAAGCTGAGCCACCCGCAATGATCAATTTAGGTTTATGGTCGCGGGCTTTTTTAGCCACATCATCATAATCAATGAGCTGATCATCTTTTTTTACACCATAAGAAATAATATTATATAGCTGACCGGAAAAGTTGACCGGTGAACCGTGAGTAAGATGCCCACCATGACTAAGGTCCATACCAAGAATAGTATCGCCGGGTTTTAACAATGTAAAGAACACAGCCATATTAGCTTGCGATCCCGAGTGTGGCTGAACATTTGCATAATCGCAATTAAATAGTTTTTTTGCACGATCTCTGGCAAGATTTTCAACAATATCAACATGTTCACACCCACCATAATAACGCTTACCGGGATAGCCCTCGGCGTATTTGTTGGTCATTATATTGCCTGAAGCTTCAAGAACGGCTTTCGATACAAAATTTTCCGAAGCGATCATTTCAAGAGAGCTTCGTTGGCGGTTTAATTCATTTTTTATTGTTGAAAAAACTTCCGGATCGTTGCTTTTAATATTTTTGTACATAGTTTATTGTTATTTTCCCGTTAATGAATGAATTTTGTCGACCCTTTTTTGATGTCGGCCAGCTTCAAATTCTGTGGCAAACCAGGCATCAATGATCTTTTCCATGTTTTCGATAGACGTCGTTCTTGCGCCCATGGCAAGAATATTGGCATTATTATGTTTACGAGCCATTTCTGCGTGAAAGGGCGTAGTGCAAAGGGCTGCACGGACGGATTTAACTTTATTTGCTGCTATGCTGATACCTATACCGGTCCCACAGATGATAATTCCCTGTGTTCCGGGGTTTTCAGCTACAGCTTTTCCAACTGCCACACCATAATCCGGATAGTCAACTGATTCTTCAGAAAAACATCCTTTATCAATAAGAGAATATCCCATGGTATTGAGATACTCAATAACATGGGACTTTGCTTGGAATCCGGCGTGGTCGGAACCTAAATAAATTATTCGACTGTTACTGTGCGATCTATCCACGAGTAACTTGCTCCTAAAGCTTTATATGTGTTAGTACCGGCTTTATTAGCTTGGCCGATAAGGAAACGGTCTTTTGCTTTTGCAATTGTAAGATCGTTATCGTAAAGATATTTTATACGAAATTGAGCATTGAAATTACCCAATTTTTTTGATGTTTGATAATCTTCATAAGCCATGTGGTAAACGATTTTATCATTGCAATCGATCTTACCTTTTTCAAGTGTACCTATTTCAGCTACAGTTTCAAGAACTTTTGCTCTGGCAAAGTAAACTTCTTTGTTTTGAGGCGCAATCTTGATAGCATTGGAGATAATATTATAGGCTTTTTCGTAATTACCCATTTCAACATTTTTGTTTGTTACATCAATCTGCATGTTAATGTCACGAGGATTTGAACGGGCATATTTTTCAAGAACTACCAATCCTTCCTGAGCCTGACCATTATATTCATAACATTCAGCAAGTTTTTTAACAAGTGTCTCATTTGTAGGGTTTAAGGCCAATGTTTGCGTTGCAACTGTGATAGCTGTTTTATAATCGGCACCATTCACCAAAGCGTTTATGTAAGAAAGTCCCTTTGAAGCATCTGATGGATTGTTTTCCCAGGCTTTTTGATAAAACTCTTTAGGATCTCGTCCCATTTTATCAAGGACGGAAATAATAGCATTGATGGCTGTATTGTTGTTGGGGTCTATACTGATAATAGCTTCCCATGTATCTAGTTCTTCGTCATATAAACCTAACATATCATAAGCATTTGCTTGTTTTGCTATGTATTCAATATCATCAATATATAGAGCATTGTATTGCTGGTAGATATGTAGGGCCGATTCATAATCGCCTGCACGTTCTTTATAATAAGCAGAAAGCTGCAGAAGGTGCTGATTAGTTCCATCGTAGCTTAGACCTTCATCGATATAATATGCTGCAGAATCAGGCTTACCCAGCTTATTGTAACATAGAGCAATATCTTTGAATAAAGGATCGACAAAATCTTCGGCAAAGCCCATATCGATAACTGCTTTATAGTTGACTAAAGCATCTTCCCAATTTTGCTGGATCTTGTATTGTTGTCCATTACTTAAACGAAATTTTGCTTTATTGATAAGTTCTGCTTTTTTTTGTTCTTTTGCTTCATTGATTTCTTTGGTATCAGCATATGATTGTGGAGGAACACAATTATATAGACCAGTTATCAATAACACGAACAGTAAAAATATTAGTCCTGTTTTTTTAATTCTTTTCATTTTTTTCTCCTATTCCTATCTGTATTTACCACGAGTTATAAACCAAGTTTCAGCTATTGTAATGCTCATATTAAAACGATAAACAAATTCATTAAGAGTCAAGGGGGTAATACCTTCTTCTTCGTAAATCGTTCCTTGATTATGTTCTACTATAAACGCTATGTCAAGACGGTTATTGTATTTTGTAAAGGGGAAACCCATTCCCAGAGTTGCTCCGTATGTCTTCAATGCTTTCCCTTGAGAGGTGGCGAGATAATGTTGCTCGTAAAAGAGACCTCCCCTATAAGTAAGAGATTGATGATAAGGAACATATTCCGAGAGTATGCCCTTCTTTTCAAAACCTATTCCATAATGATTAAAGGGACGAACCTGGGCTCTCTCGTAAAGCGGACTGAATGAGAAGTCAGTTGAAAGTGCCGAGAACTGATACTGCATCCAATCTGCGGTAAAAATATAACGAGATGAAGGCATGAATGCAAGTCCTAGAGAAAAACGATTTGGAAGAAGTTTTACATTAGAATACTCGCTTGTATCAATGCTAGAATAAAAATATGTAGAGCTGCTGGTCATATAATTTGTAATTTTTCTGCGTGACATTTTGCCAACATGGGTATAAGAAGCACCAATAGAAAGTTGCTTAATAGGTTTTATTGTTATGCCACCGGTAAATTGCCAGCCATTAAATCCTTCATCGCTTTCAATTTTGATATCTTGGTAGGAAGGGGATACAAAGTCCAGATCTTTAACAATATTATATCCACCGATCAAGTAGTCTACAGAAACACCGATTGCAAGTTGACTATATTTGAAAAAAGAATATCCAACACTCATACTTGCAGCGTAAATATTTCCATCTGAAGTCCTGGTTTCGCTGGCAATGTTATCATCACTGCTTATACGATATGAGGCGTGAGACGATGTTATAGGAAGTAAACCAAGTGCAATTCCACCTTTTTTAGTCAAGGGAAATTTTAAAAGACCGTATTTAAAACCCGTGTAGCCATCGGTATATCCTATACCTTTAAGGGAATTAAATTGACTTTCAATTCCAATTTCCATGCCTGCTTTTTGCAAGAATGCCAAATTCGCAGGATTTTGCATATTGATACCCAGAGAATCGGAATAAGCTGTGGAGCTTTTGCCGCGACCTTGAGCATCTACAGAATAATTAATGCCGACTTCTCCCAATCCATAGATCTCATAAACACCGGCATAAGCACCGGAAAAGATCAATACGGCAAGTAGTAATATATATATTTTTTTATTCATTATTAACCTTTGTATATACGATATCCAGAGCGATATTTTTTGGATCTATCAGGACTTGGTTGAAATCATAGTATTCATTATTTAGATAGAAAAAGATACCTTCGTATTCCATTTCTTTAGGATTAGAGATCATATACTGAAGCAATTGAGCAATATTGATCTTAATAGTATCATCTATATTGTTGATCTTATTTGAAGAAATTGTATAAATATAAGCTATGCTATCCGAATCCCAATGGTCGGTTTTAAACAGCCGTGCAGCTATGGTGAGTGTATCGTTTTCACCGATGCTACTGAGACTATCGTTCATTACTAAAATCAATTCTGCATGATTTAAAAGTGCACTTGAGCTTAATAATGTATCTTGGCGTAAACTATCTAATGTAATATAGCTACGAGTGATATTTCCTTGGGAGATATAAAACAAGCCATCGTCAAGTGTGCGATCATCTGTAGTTTTTTGTATATCGGCATTTGCATAGACTGTAAATACGCTGTCTTGAAGATAGACACCATTGGTATCATTGAGAGTACAATTTATTTTAATACGGGGAGTTTTGTTACCAAAGCCGTGGTCAACAGAGTAGAATGCTATCATTGCTTCTGAAGCGGCAACAGGAGTTACAGTAAGACCCGTATTTACATAAAGAGTATCAGGATGATCATACCAATCCTGAATTGTATTAAGTTCCATGGGGATCATAACGGAGTCTGCATCAATATTAAAGTTAACAGTCTTATAATATGTTGTTCTTCCTTCGATATCTGAAAAGGTTTCTTCAGGATCACTGCTATTGAGCCAATGCAATGAACTATCGGGCTCTACTAAATTAATATCCACGGATATGTTTGGAGCATCACCCCAATGATCAGCCCTATAAAATACAAGCTCTGCATCATTCATGATAAAGTTAACTGAATCGTGTAACATGCTCAAGGCAGAGAAATTTGTAAATTTAATTAAAAACTCTGCTTCTAAGTCCAGATGTTTACCTACTTTATTATGAAGCAGATCATTTCTGGAGGCATCAGCTGGCATATTTTTGATCGAGCTGATAATACTCTGATCATAGTTTAATGTATCAAGTATGAGAGTTCTGTTACCGTAGGGTGTGTCAAAAATACCCTGGCTACAAGATGAAAAGATGATCAAAATTATTGAAATACAAAAAAAAGCCAAAGTATATTTACTTTGACAATTACTTCTTCTTGTGTTTGATTGATCAGATACTGTCGAGGAATTCATAAAGTTCTTTTGCAATGGGACCCCAAAATTCTATGTTATTGTTAGAGGTGTTTATGTCAAAGATCTTATTATGTTCCTTCTTAGAAGATATTATTTCTGAGATCTTTTTCTTTTTTAGCATAGAAGACATTTTATCTTCTCTCTTACTTGACTTCAATTGTATGATCGCGTCAGAATAGTTTAAAGAAGATTCCAGAAAAGCCTGAGGATCTACAAGGTCCTTAGTATCTGTTATATTGAATTTCTTTAAAGCATCTTCAGTAAAGCTATAGAAAGGCTCATCCTTAGAAATAACTGAAACGACTTTAGTATTAGCAAACCATTCATGGTTTTTAAATACTGTTTTTAAAAGAACAGGAATTAGAGCTGATTGCCAGTTGTAACATAAGATCACATCTGGTTGCCAGTACAATCTTTCAAGCGTGTTAAGAGCAGCAAAAGAATACATTAAGAATGTATCAAAAACATTTGGATTTTTTGGTTGCTGAAAATTGCTTGTCACCTGTTTGCTGATCTCTTTATAAAATTCAGGAAAAATATTAAAATACACCTGAACGCGTGAATCAGGAATAAATGCTGATTTTACAGAAGAAATAATCTCTTCTTCTTGGATTTTAACAGAGATTTCTTTTAGCCGAATAACTTCGCGCAGGATATATTTTCTTTCGGAAATAAATCCATAGCGTGGCAGAAAAACTCTGACATCAATTTTGTTCTCGTTGAAGACCTTAGAGGTGTTCGAGATGAAATCGCCTTCAGTCGATGCCGGAGTGAAAGGCGAAACGCGTTTTGAAATATTGTAAATTTTAAGATTCATTCAGATTCATTGGGTTTTTATGAACTTAACGTTGTAAAATACAAAAATAATTAGCAAGTGTCAATCATTTAACAAATTATATAAAGACTAACATATTCTTTAAGAAAGTTCAGGCTAAAATGCTTAAATAGTAACTTATACAAAGGCTTGTATGATTGTAAAAGCACCAGACTTGAGGAGGTAGAAGACTATCTGTGACATGGTTCACATTTTGGAAATATTTATTATTTTTCTTGCAGACTTGGGTCAAAGCAAGCAAAATTCCTTGACCCAACCTTGACCCAACCTTGACCCAACCTTGACCCAACCTTGACCCAAGAAAGTTTACATAATATAGTTTTTTTAATTCATTTTTCACTATTAGAACCCTTTACATAAACTGTCACTATCTGATCTGTGAGAAAATTTTATCTTTCCGATACGAATATCATTGTTTTTAAAAGGCTATTAAGAAGATAGTTCTTATAAGTTCTTCTATTATATTAGGGAACAAATAGAACTAATATTAATAAAACTTTTACTTTGATCTTAATAAGGAAAAAACTTTGTAAAGTAGAATGAAAGTCATAAATTTTGTTAAACATCAATATAAAGGAAATTAGATGGATAGAAAATTTCAGGATCAGTTTAACAGTGATTTTTATCTAAGAGCTATGTTGGTTAGTATAGTCGCGGTAATTCTGATTTATTTTCTAAAAGAACTTTCAAATATTTTTATTCCGGTATTCTTAGCGATTTTTTTTGCTTTTCTTATGGGACCGCTTATTACATTTTTAGATAGCAAAAAAGTCCCAAATTTTGTTTCTCTTATTTTAGCTTTAGTACTTGTAGCGATCATCCTTTTTGTCCTTGGTACTGTTGTTTATGCGTCTATTGCTTCTTTTGCAGCGGAATTCCCCAAATATCAGGATAAATTGATCATTGGATTTGAAAACATAGTGACCCAATTCAAGATCCCTCTAGAGGATGCACAATTTTTTCTCAAGAATCGAATAAACTGGTTCGAATTAGCTGATAAAATCTCTTTACAAAGAATTATCACATCAACCATGGGATCTTTTCTTGATTTTATGGTTACGCTTGTTCTCATGATCCTTTTAATGATGTTTATGATCGCTGAGCGCAAGAACATTGCTGAGCGACTTAAAGCTGTTTTGAAAAGGAAAAATTCTAATATCCGGCCGGATATTGTATTGCAAATACAAAAAAAAATACAAACCTATGTCTCTCGCAAGACTTTGATCAGCTTATGGACAGCGATCGCCGCTATGATCATTGCTTCTATTTTTAAGCTTGATTTTATAATAATCATAGGCTTGATAACATTTATATTAAATTTTATTCCCAGTATTGGTTCCATAGTCGCGACTATCTTTCCTATATTAATATCCTTATTACAATACGGATTTGGTGGTAATTTCATGCTTCTCAGCATTTTACTTATAAGTTCTCAATTCTTTTTTGGAAATATTTTAGATCCGCGTTTTGTTGGACAAGGTCTTCAGTTATCACCTCTATTCATTATTATATCTTTATTTTTTTGGAATTGGTTGTGGGGGCCCATAGGTATGATCCTTTGCGTGCCTTTACAATCAATTATTGCCCTGGTCCTTCAATACAGTGGAGGTTCATTAACAATAAGAGCCTTCATGGGTGAAACCGTACCGGAAGAAGATGAAATAGTGACTGATATAAGTGAGGACTAAGAAAAGGTGCCTACGAGAGAACAAGTGTTTGAGACTGCAAAGTATGTAGAAGAAAGCAAAAGATCGAGAACTGAGTAAGCCTCTTTTGCTATTTTGATCTCTCAGCTCAAGGTTCAGATCTTTAGATATGGGCGCAAGAGTAGAATTGGATTTTATACAAAATTTTGACTAAAGCTCTTAGCTTCTTTTTATAAATTTCACCATTTAAAGTTTTTTAGATCTCGTAATAGCAATTATGATTCATGAAATCTTTAAAGTACTCCCACTCATTATTACTAAGTCCCCACTTACCAAGAACATTAATTTTATTACGACGAAGATCGTGAAAATCAGATCCTCCGGTGTAGGGAAGGTCATGTTTAAGGCAATGGTCAATGATAATTCGTGAAAAGGAAGGAGTATGGTTGGGGTGATAGGCCTCGAAACCATTTACAGCGAGCATTTTTATGACATCAAAGGATAATTCTTTTAAAAACAAACCGGGATGAGCTAAAATACTTATTCCGCCTGCATCTTTGATAAGTTCTGTTGCTTCTTCGAATGTCAGACGAGCCTTAGCTACATAGGCAGGTTTGCCATTACCAATATATTTGCGAAATGCCTCATTGAAAGTTTTTATATAACCTCTTGCCATCATAGCCCGTGCAATATGGGGACGACCAAAAGCTGTATCTTGGGGATAATTTTCTATTACTTCTTCAATTGTTAATGTCAGGCCCAATTCACATAGGCGCTCACATATTTTTTCTATGCGCTCAAAACGGACATCCTGAAAATATGTAAGTCGTTCTGTAAAAGCTTTATGCTCAGGATTGAAACCATAAGCTAACAGATGTAGTCCTACATTTCTATATGTTACAGATAATTCTACTCCCGGAACAGCAATGCCATTAAAAGATTTTTTAAAATTTTGAAAGCCTCTAAAGGTATCATGGTCAGTCAAAGCAGCGACTTTAATATTAAGTTTATCCAATATTCCTGCAATTTGTTCTGGAGAATATTCCCCGTCAGAAGCAGTTGAATGAATATGCAAATCTGCAATAATACCTTGTTTGGGAACTGTCTCCGGAATGTCTGTAGTCATTTTCGAAAATGTAATCGTCATAAGTGACCAATTTAAACGATAATTGTGTATAAACAAAAATTTTTCGAGAAAATAATAACAATCTTTGCTTAAATATTGCATTAAATATTAATTATCTATATTAAATCAGGAAGCTGCTCAAACTTTTTAATAAGGAACTATTTGCCTGATGTTTTGTAAATCCTAAGAATGGAATTATTATTGGTAAAACAGAATAAATGTCCTATATTTTTAAATAATTAAATACCGAATAGGAGAGGAAAATGAAGAAGTTACTGATCGTTTTATTAACAGTATTATGTCTCACTGCCTTTGCTTTTGCAGATGCATTGGAAATTGGCAAAAAACCCGCTGAACTCGTTCTTGATGGAAAAGATGGTGGTCGTTTGGATAATACACCTTGGTCTTCCCAAGAATTAGAAAAGACCGCTTGGGTTGTTTTTTATGTTGATCCCGATGAATCCGACCTTAATGTAGCTGCTGAAGATGCATTGGACGCTATGGATTATTCCAAAAAAGAACTTTTAACCGCAGCAGTTATTAATTATAAAGGGACTAATTTGCCCAATTTTGCTATCAATATAGCTCTAAGAAACAAGCAAAAAAAACATCCCGGTGCGCTTTATCTTGCGGATAAAAAACATGTGCTCGTTGAAAAATGGGGCTTGACAGACGATACATATTGTACCTTGGTTTTTGATAAGAATGGTATCTTACGCTATCGTTATGATGGGAAAATGGATGAAGCTGAAATAGCAAAATATCTGAAGGCCGTAAAAGAAAGTATTTAATAAGATAGAGAGCGCGAGTTATATCGCGCTTTTTTTTACTCGTAATTTTAAGGAGATAAATATGGAAACCACGACTATTATTATTATATGGTTTGTTGTTGGTTTAGCTTTGATTCTCCTGGAATTTGTGATTCCCAGTCTTGTAGTTGCATTTTTTGGCCTAGGTGCCTGGGTGACTGCAGTGGCAGTTGCAATTTTTCCAGGAATGGATTTTTGGGTTCAGATGATGATCTTTACCATATTCTCAGTTCTTAGTCTTGTTCTATTGCGTAGATTACTGAAAAAACGTTTTTTTTCGGACCAGGAAGGAAGTAAACACGAAGGCGTTGATGATTATATCGGACAAATTGCTGTTGTAGAAGTTCCAATTAAAGACGGTGTAGGGAAGGTCAGCTATCGTGGGGTTTCCTGGGCAGCGCACGCAAAAGAAGATATTCCCAAAGATGAGAGAGTCAGGATCATTGGCAAAGATAGTATCGTCTTGATCGTTAAGTTAATTAAATAAGGGAGAAAGCTATGGTAGGACTTTATGTATGGATAGGTTTATTTATATTAGCACTGGTAGTTCTTGCTAAATCCATTAGAATAGTACCACAAAAATCAGCATATATTATTGAACGACTAGGTAAATATAAAAAAACACTGATGGCAGGTTTTCATATTTTGGTACCATTTGTTGACCGTATTGCATATAAGCATACTTTAAAAGAGCAAGCTGTTGATGTGGCTTCACAGATATGTATAACCAAAGATAATATTTCTGTAGAAGTTGATGGTATTCTATTTTTACAGGTCATGGATCCGGTCAAAGCTTCTTATGGTATTGATAACTACAATTTTGCTTCGACACAATTGGCTCAGACAACCATGCGTTCCATCATTGGTCGTATGGAGTTGGATAAAACATTCGAAGAGCGCGAAACTATCAATGTTTCTATTGTAAATGCTGTAGATAAGGCATCTGATCCCTGGGGAGTAAAGGTTACCCGTTACGAGGTCAAGAATATTACACCTCCGCAGAGTATTAATGATGCCATGGAAAAGCAAATGCGTGCAGAACGTGAAAAACGAGCCTTGATCGCTGAATCCGAAGGTGACAGGCAAGCTAAGATGAACCGTGCGGATGGCGATAGACAAGAACTTATTGCCAGATCAGAAGGTGAAAAACAACGTAGAATTAACGAAGCCGAAGGGCGTGCCGCGGAAATTGAAAAAGTTGCGATTGCTACAGCTTTAGGACTGAAAGAGATCGCTACTGCTATCAATGGAAAGGGAGGCGCAGATGCTGTCAATTTAAGAATTGCTGAACAATATATTGGTGAATTCGGTAAGCTTGCTAAAGAGAACAATACCATGATACTTCCTGCTGATCTATCAAATATTGGGTCAGTTGTCGCAACCATTGGTAAGGTTTTTGAAGAAACTAAAACGAAAGAAAAAAAGGTAGCTAAAAAATAATGAGATCATATACTGAACATCTTACTTTAACAGTTCCTCAGCGTATGGATTTTATAAATATTACACCGAATGTAAAGGAAGCTCTAAAAAAATCGGGAATTCAAGAAGGTCTTTGTCTTGTAAATGCAATGCATATCACTGCTTCGGTTTTTATCAATGATGATGAACCGGGCTTACACAGAGACTATAAAAAATGGCTTGAAGCGCTTGCACCTTTTGATCCATCTCCTCAGGTTTATAATCATAATCGCACAGGTGAAGATAATGGTGATGCACACCATAAACGTCAGATCATGGGACGTGAGGTTGTGGTCGCCGTTACAGCAGGTCGCCTGGATTTTGGTCCCTGGGAGCAGATATTTTATGGTGAATTTGATGGACGCAGACCGAAGAGGATCTTGGTAAAAATAATTGGTGAGTAAAGCATGAAACCTAAAACATGCGATGTACGATATAAAGCGTGACTCACAAAAAACCTTGTTAGCCTGTTTTGATCATATATAAAGGTCGCCAGGATGATTTCTTTCGTGAAATGTAAAATTTGGCAAAAGACCTGGGCAAATGATTAACTCAAAGCGTTGATCTTTTTATCGTGAAAAATAAATTGGTGGCAAGGTCTCAATGATGTCTCAGAAAAAACATGGGAGAGTGCTTTAATTCAATCAGTATTGGTTGCTAAAAGTGAAAAGAACCCCGACGCATGGAGGGGTGTCTTCAATAATGATCCGGGGTGGAACCCCGGGAATTACAATTCTCAAAGCAAAACAACCCCGACTGGAATGAGGTGTTGATCTTTACTTTTCATTCCAGATTTTCACTTAAGATGAAAAGGGCGACTCCAGACCTGCCCGTACATTTTATTTGCGATAAGAAAAAACTAGCCTAGTTATCCTGTGATCATGTCTAAATCAATCTGAAACATCCCGTTATCCTGTCGTAAAGAAATCTTGGATATCCTGTTATCCCGCCAAAGTCTTATCCCCCTTATCCTGTCTGATAATTATCCTGTCAAAAATATTATTCATATTTCTTTAAAAATCGCTTGACTGCCAGTATCTTATTAGATATATTTATCGGCTGTTTGTGATGCAGGAAAATTAGAAATAGGAAAAAAAATATGTATGCAATCGTAGAGATCAGTGGAAAACAATTTAAAGTGGCAAAGTCAGATGTCGTTAAGATCCCCTTACAGAACGCCGCTCCTAAAGATAAACTTAAATTTTCAAATGTTTTGCTTGTTGATGATAAGGGAAAAGTAACAATTGGTACTCCTTTCGTCAAAAATGCAACAGTTTCAGCTACAGTTGTTGAACATGGCCGGGACAGAAAGATCATAGTTTTTAAGAAAAAACGTCGTAAAGACTATGAGGTAAAACGCGGACATCGTCAAGCTTATACTATGATCAATATTGATTCGATCACAGTTGCAAAAGCTAAAGAAACTGCACCAAAGGTTGCTACGGAAAAAGCTCCTGCAACTAAAGTTGCACCAAAGGTTGCTACGGAAAAAGCTCCTGCAACTAAAGCTGCACCAAAGGTTGCTACGGAAAAAGCTCCTACAACTAAAGCTGCACCAAAAGTTGCTACAGAAAAAGCTCCTGCAACTAAAGCTGCTCCTAAAAAAGTTGAACCCAAGAAAAGCGAAACAGTTAAAAAGACTGAAAAGGAATAAACTATGGCACATAAAAAAGGTCAAGGTAGCTCAAGTAATGGTCGCGATTCCAACCCACAATATTTGGGTGTAAAACGTTATGGCGGTCAATATGTAACAGCCGGCACGATTATTGTTAAACAACGTGGGACAAAATTTTTCCCCGGTGACAATGCTAGGATCGGTGGCGACGATACTATTTTTGCTACAGTCGATGGAAATGTTGAGTTTCTTACCAGACGCGGTCGTAAGCTGATAAATATTACTACTGCCTAAGTAAGAGAGCTACACATACCAAGGAATCCCCTTGGGAAGATATTCTGGCCCTGTCCTTAAGATGGGGCTTTTTTATTATTCTAAACAAAACGAGAGATATACTGATTATTTTTATTCAATTTACTATTATGACATCAGCACTTTAAAATAATTTCTAAAACAAGTGATTAATAATTAGCAGAGGCATCCTCTTTCTTGTTTATTTTGTCTAAAATACTTACATTTCGCAAAAAGGAAAAAGGTCGATATGAACAAAAGCAAAAAGACAAAAAGATTTGCTCACTTATGGGCTCCTTGGCGAATGGAATATGTTCGCCTGCCTGAAGATGAGAAGCCTAAGACCTGTATATTTTGTACTAAGCCGAAATATGATAAAGATAAAGAAGATCTTATCCTTTATCGCGGAAAAAAAGCTTTCATCATCATGAATAGATATCCTTACAATAATGGTCATGTAATGGTGGTACCTTATCGCCATTTATCCGATTATTTAGTATTAAGCGAAGAAGAATTATCTGAGATCAGTAAACTTACACAGATCACTGTTGCTATACTGAAAAAAACTATGAATCCCGACGGTTTTAATATTGGTTTTAATATTGGTGAGTCTGCAGGTGCAGGTATAGCACAACATATTCACAAACATATTGTCCCCCGTTGGAATGGCGATACAAGTTTTATGCCTGTTTTGGGACATACTCAGGTGAATGTTGATGGTATGACCGAATGCTGGCAAATGCTGAAAACGGAATATGATAAGGTAAAGTAGCCTGAGCTTAAAAGGTGAGAGATCGTTAGGATGATTTTTCCCCATTCTGAATTTTGATAATTGAAATATGAAATTGAATATCCAGCAAGGATCAACTTCTCTGTCAGCCTCGAAGAGACTCTTGTGGCGTTGGTGGATTCGTCCATTGCAATTAAGGAAATTGAAATCATCGTAAACTATATTGATAGTTGATAGTTGATGGTTTAAACTTTCTCTCCGCGTGCACGGCCAAGTGATAGAAGCTCCAATGCTAAAAAATCGGGGCAGGATGAAGGAGAGATCAAGATGAGATCGTTTAAAATATAAATTTCGAAACTTAAGATTTGTGAAATGCATATAATAGAAAAATTATTAAGAGAATAAATATAATGAATATTCGAAAACCCTCAGTCGCCGGTCTGTTTTATCCCAAGGATCCTTTCGACTTAAAAAAAGAACTTGAAGATCTGTTTGCATTGAACAAAGCAGATGGCTCATTTGATTACAGACATATTGCAGGGATCATTGCACCCCATGCCGGCTATGTTTATTCAGGCGCTCAGGCAGCTAAGGCATATTCTTATCTTAAGGGGAGGCAATATAAACTTGTTTGTATTATTTCTCCATCGCATAGACTTTACTTTAATGCTACATCGATCAGTTCTCATGATGCCTATAGAACACCTTTAGGTGATATGCCAATTGACAGTATTGCTCGCGATATTACACTTTCTTGCAAGGGTATTGAAAGATCGATACGTGGCCATGATAAGGAACATGCTCTCGAAGTCCAGTTACCCTTTGTTCAGCATCTATTTGGAAATATTCCTATATTGCCAATGGTCATGGGTGATCAGAGTTTGCTTTCTATAGAAAATCTGGCTAAGTGTATTTCGACTTTATATGCGCAGTACGGGCGCGATATTTTATTCATAGCATCCTCCGATCTTTCTCATTTTCATGACGCAAAGACGGCTAAAACCATGGATGGGAAATTTATTGAATTATTACAAAAAGCTAAGAGCGATGAGCTGTATAATTTATTATATTCCGAGGATGTGGAAGCTTGCGGCGGTGGCGCAATTCTTGCCTTGTTAAAGGGCTTGAAAATTAATAAAAATGAAATAAAAGTTCTCGCTTATACACATTCCGGGGAAGTTTCCAATGATAACAGCTCTGTAGTGGGGTATAGCTCAGCAATTTTAATGAAAGATGAAGGATAATTATGAAATTGACGAGGTATGATGAAAATATCCATGTTTTTTGGGATGATTTTGTAAAAGAAGCCAATAACGGGACCATTTTTCATGAACGAAAATTTCTTAATTATCATCCAAAAGGTCGATTTAATGATCATTCATTGGTCTTTATGGAAAGAAATAAAGTGGCTGCAGTATTTCCGGCCGTTGATATCGAATTGGATGGTCAACGTGTACTATTATCTCATCGAGGGTCTTCTTATGGGGGAATTGTGCAACCTCTGAATCAGGGTGTTGAAAAAAATGTCAAGATGGTAAAAGCTTTAAGTGAATACGCAAAATCTGAGGGTTTTGATAGTATTATTATGACTCTGGCTCCTGATATCTACAATCAACAATTGAATAATTACCTTGAATTTGCCTGTTTTCTGGAAGGTTACACTTATTTTAAGCGAGAAATATCCTCAGTGTTAAAGCTGGAGGATACTATTGAGAAGAATATTGCTAAATTTAAAGGGACTCACCGCACGGCTTACCGTCGGGGCGAAAAAATGGGTGTTAAGGTACGTGAGACAGATGACTATGAAGTTTTTTATTCAATTCTAAAGAGCAATCTTAAGATCCGGCATGGTGTTAATCCAACTCATACTTTAGATGAGCTTAAAAAGCTTAAAGCATTATATCCTGATAGGATACATTTATATGCTGCCTATCTTGAGGAAAGCATGATAGCCGGTATTGTGATGTTCGATACCAATGATTTGGTGACTTTAGCATTTTATATTTCACATGATGAAGCTTATCAAGAATACAGGGGCGTGAATGTGCTCTTTAAAGAAGTCATCGAGGATAGTATAAAAAGAGGATTTCATTATCTGGATTATGGTATTTTTACAGTAAACATGGAACCTAATTATGGATTGGCCCGCTTTAAGGAAAATTTTGGATCCGGTGGGATCTTTAGAGATACCCTTAAATTAGATATTGAATATTGAAAATTTAGTATAGAGTAAAAAATAAAGAGTAAGGAACCGGTGCTCAGTACTCAGTACCTAAGGTGATTAAATCTCTACAAAAATTGGATTTTAATGATCAGAAACGATATTATTAAACTCAGTAAACAGACAATTGTCTATGGTATAGGCTATGTTGCCGCTCGTATGATCAATTTTTTGTTGTTACCTTACTATTCCTATCATATCACTCCCGAAGAATATGGTGTGGTCTCGCTTGTTTATGCCTTTATCGCTTTTTTAAATATCTTTTATCATTATGGTTTAGAAAGTGCTTTTTTACGCTATTATTCAAAAGCGGAAACTTCGGAAGATTTTAATAAAAAAGATGTATTTACAACTGTTTATACCTCTATTCTGATCACTAGTCTTGCCTTTTCCTTATTGATATGGATAGCAGCTCCAACAATTTCGCAGTTAATATTACATTCAACTCATTATGCAAATATTATTCGCCTCACCGCCGGTATTCTATTTTTAGATGCCATGTATCTTATTCCTTTGCATTTTCTGCGTATAAATAATAAAGCCATCGTTTTTACGACGATTACATTGATCAATGTTTTTATTAATGTCGGTCTGAATATTTATCTTATTAGTTTTCGCGGATTGGGTTTAGAGGCTATTTTTA
This sequence comes from uncultured bacterium, assembly GCA_964572745.1. Taxonomy (GTDB): domain Bacteria; phylum Fidelibacterota; class Fidelibacteria; order Fidelibacterales; family Fidelibacteraceae; genus M50B103. The sequence goes on along the minus strand of CAZNFT010000010.1, from coordinate 13,005 downwards.
TCTCGAATCTATGTGCATCAACTTTCTCCTTTCTTGTCTTGCTTCCTATTGTATTTAAAAATGTAAAGGGCAAGCTATCGGGGAGCTTATGGAAAAAATTGATTTTATTTGGTCTGCCTTTTGTACCCAGCGGTTTATCAAGTATGATCATTGAGCTAAGTGATCGTTATATGCTTAAGTGGTTTGATGGATTGGAAGCCGTGGGATTATATTCGGCAGGCCATAAACTTGGCATTTTTATGATGCTTATTGTCATGGCTTTTCGTTTTGCCTGGCAACCTTTTTTCTTGCAAAAACATAATGATCCGCATGCACCCAGATTGTTTTCAAACATTATGACCTGGTTTGTGTTTCTTATGAGCATTGTCTTCTTACTGGTATCTTTTTTTATACAAGAAATTGTCTCTTTCGAGATCTTTGGACGACATATCATTGCTGAATCTTATTGGTCGGGCATTGTTGTTGTGCCACTTATTCTTGCCGCATATTTATTTAATGGTATTTATATTAATTTTCATCCCTCAATTTTTTATACAGGAAAAACCTGGGTGATTTCAATTGTTGTGGCAATTGCAGCAACTATCAATGTAGGTTTAAACCTTATTCTCATTCCGAAAGTGGGCATGATAGGTGCTGGTATTTCCTCACTCTCAGCTTATGTTTTTATGGCAATTACGACTTATCTTATTGTTCGGAATTGGCTAAAAATACCTTACGAATGGCTGAAATTAGCTATCATGTTTATCTTAACACTTTTATTGACTTTATATTATTTTATTCATGGTATTAGTAGCCCTGGCCTGCGTTTTGCGCTAATAGCTTTGTATTCTATTCTTATGTTCATCATTCTTTACCCAAGAAAAAAGAGGCTTGTCGGTGAGTAGGCGATTATTAAAAGATTCTATCATTTATACCGGCGGAAATATTTTTTCGCGGGGACTAAATTTTATTATTCAGGTTACGATCTGGTCTAATCTCTTTTCTCCTGAGTCGTACGGTCAGTTAGCTTATTGCTATGTGTTTATTTCATTTATGGCTGTGATCCTGCCCTTTGGGCTCGATGCAGCTTTTATGAATTATTATGTAAGAGGAAATGATAAATCCGCTTATCTGAAAAATGCCCTGTTTATGATCTCCACACTGGCAATTTCTTTCGTCTTAATAGCTTCATTATTAACTGAGCATTTAGCCCCACTATTGATCCGCCAGGATTCCGGTAAACTTTTATTTATATCACTGGGTATATTATTCTTTGATATAATTAATAATCAGGGACTTCTATACCTTCGCGCCGAGGGACGAGCTCTTTTTTCGGTGATCCTGCAAAATATCGAAATTCTTGTTAAATTATCGCTTTTATTACTCCTTGTTAGTACTTTAAGCACAGATATACAATATATACTCTGGGCGAATTTAGGTTCATCGGGACTTATTTTTATTATCTTTTTATTCATCCTTTTACCAAGAATAAAGGGAGCGCATATATCTAAAGCGGTCCTAAAAGAACTATTGATATTTGGATTTCCTTTTTTGATCTCCGGGCTTTTAGATAGGACCATTGAGTTAGCAGACAGGCGTATGTTGGGATATTATTTGGGTGATAATGCCACAGGTTTATATGTTGCTTCCTATACGGTAGCGGTTTTAATGAGATTGTTGGTCTATAGTTTTAATTCCGGTTGGCAGCCTTATTTTTTAGGCAAGATCGATGAAGAGGGCGGCAGGGCAGAGCTAGGGAAAATATATTCCCGGACAGGCATCATCCTTGTTTTTGCCTGGTTTATTGCATCTATCTGGCTTCCTGTTCTGATCAAGATCCCTATTTTTGGAAAATATCTTTTACATCCCTCTTATTGGGAAGGCATTAAGATTATCCCAATAATTATGGCTGCTTATGTTGCCATGGGATTATATTTTCTTCAATTACCTTCTTTGTATTATTATAAAAAAACAGCTTTGAATGCCGTCTTTATTGGTGCAGCGGCTTTAGTGAATATTATTTTAAATATTATATTGATTCCTAAATTAGGTATTACAGGAGCTGCTCTTGCTACATTAGTAGCTTACTGTATTATGGCTTTGCTTTTACGCTTATGGGTTTTAAATCAAAACAGATCCATGAAGATCGATTTTAAATTACTGCTCGTAACAGGGATTTCATGTCTTTTATATTTGAATATTATCTTTGTAGAAACAAGCTACTTAGTTAAGGCTTTTATCACAGCCATATATGTTCTGATAGTTTTTCTCATCCAATCTTTTAATGGGAAAAACAAAAAACAATTAAATAATTAATAGAAGCCTTTTTATAAGTTAATACTAAGTTATTTTCGAGAGATTTTTTTGATACATATATCGCTGTTATGAGGCTTATTAACAAGATAGCTTTTAATAATTTACTCTGGAATAGACATAAAAAGCAGACTTGTTCTAAGCTGGACATATTTATCAGTAATTTCCTGAAAACAGCAATTTTATATTATTTAAGAATTAAACTCTTGTAAAACTTTTCTAAGGCTGCGATCACAACTTTTGTATCAAAGCGTTTTACCGCATCGTCACGAATCTTATCCCGATCGTAATTTTCTATATTATTGATCATATATTTCATTGCCTGTTGCAAAGCTTTGGGATCGTCAGTTGGAACGATAAGTCCGTTTTCGGGAGTGATGATATCATTTGCACCGCCAACATTTCCACCTATCACGGGGATACCGCAAGATAATGCTTCAATGAGTGTGACACCAAAGGTTTCCATTTCTGAAAAGAGAAGGCAGACATCTGTTTTTTGCATAGCATTCAGAACCTCTGTTCTCCCTTTTTTCTTTAGAAATTTGACCAGTCTATCCAGATGGAATTCTTCACTTATAGTATGAAGATTTTTATATTCAGGACCGTCACCTAAAATATTTAGTCTGGCCAAAAAATTATTTCCTATCGGTATAAAAGCTTGGATGATAGTATCAATGCGTTTTTCAGGACGCAGCATAGCAACGATCAAAAAAGAAAAACGCTCATTATCAGGTTTATCCTTTAATGGAACAAAATAGTCAGTATCGACCATGTTGGGAATAACTTGAGTTTTACATGAATCAGGTATTTTGAATGTACTCTGAATAGCTTCCATCACAGAAGAGGAAGGTGCAATCAATCCCTGAATATTATTATAAGTATATTGGATGAGTTTATGCTGAAAATCATCAAAAGCATCGGGAATGAGAAATTCTTTGATATGTTCGCTTACAATAATGGGCACTCCCGGTTTCATGTCGCAAAGTGCAGCTCCTGCCCAGAGTGAAGAATGAACATGGAAAAGGTCAGGAAGTCCTTCTTTTTTAATGGCTTCCTCAAGCAGAATGTTAAACTCTTTTTTATAGCGTTCATAAAATTTTGGAAAATTCCCGGGATGCCGGTTTAAGAGGACATTCTGATAGGTTTTAACATTATTTTCGCTATAAATTTTCTTGCCAAGATCCGGGCGGGAAGAAAATATTCCTTTTAAAGAAATGATCTCTGTGGCAACAACGGTGACATCATGCCCGGATGCCTGTAATTTTTCGGCATGATCTTTAAAAAAAGTTCCGTTGATAGGATTGCTAGGATAGGGGTACCAGGAAGGAATGACAAATATTTTCATTTATATTCTGTTCTTTACATTTATAAAAATTGTTTCAATATTGTAATTGTTTTTGCAATGATTTTCTAAAGCCTTAATACCCAAGGTTTCTGAGTAATAATGACCAAGATTTATAAAGTTGCTTTTACTTTCAAAGGCTATTGCGGGGTCTTGTTCACGGATATCGCCGGTGATATACGTATCAACTCCCATATCGATGGCCTTTTCGTAATAGCCGGCACCGCCACCAGAGACAATGGCAATATTCTCAGGGATATCGGGTCCAAAATTACAATGGTCCATACCAAAAGTTCTTGCTGGACTTATACCCTTGCTTTTAATGGGCGCAGTCTTATCGGTCCCTAGTTTTTCGTGATATATTTTTAGTATTTTTTCTATAGAATATTTAGCCGTGTTTTTAACACTATAGCCGACACTGAAAGCATCAATGATCTCTGCAGAAATACAGGCGGCGAGCTGAGCATTATTTCCTAATTCCCTGTGGGCATCCAAAGGAAGATGAATGCCAAAAAGGGAGATGTCATTATCCAATAGGGCTTTGATCTTTGTCTTTTCTCTTCCTTTTATCGAAAAGAAATTCTTGCCAAAAATACCGTGATGTACAATGAAAGCATCAGCGCCCGAATTTATAGCTTCTTGCAGGGAGGGCAGGTTATATGAAACAGCAAAGGCGATCTTATTGATCTCATTTTTACCTTCGACTTGCAGACCGTTTAGGCAGTAATCTTCATAATCCTCATATCGAAAAAATTGCTCCAGGTCACGAGCCAGATCATCACGTTTGATCATTTTTAATCCTCCTGAATTACTAAAGAAATGGCAACTGGACGGTGATCTGAAATGTTATCGAGGTATTCAGTCCAGCGTCCTTTTAAATAAGTATCATATAAGATAGTTTCTGTTTTATAATGCTCAGAAAATAGTTCATTAGTTATAGCAATGTGATCAATATGTGAAGGCCAAGAAGGGTAAGACCAAAAAAGATTTGAACCTTGCGCTATTGCCAGGTCTGTAAATTGATAAGACTCCCGATCAAGAAGCATAGTATTAAAAACATTATTTGAAGGTTTATCTGTCAACTCATCATTCATATCACCTAAAATTACCACACGGTCATCCGGGAAATATTCCACGATATATTCATCCAAAAGATCAATGGCTTCTTTTCTCCGTGTTTCCTCATCCCAATCATCATTTAGATCGAGATAGCCATCACCACCTGCTTTAAGGTGATTATTGATGATAATTATTTTTTTGCCATTCCAATTGGCTTCCATGACAAAAGGTGGGCGAGGGAAAGGACGCGAATTTCTTGTATAGATCTCATAGTGATCGGTGAAAAGTGTCACCTCTTTTGTATTGTAAAGATATGCCAGTGCCCAATCACTTCCGCCCTCTGCTTTTGCATAACTGTAATCATCTAAGCGATTTGCGAGTGTTTGCAAAGAAAGCTCAGATCGAACTTCTTGAAAAGCAATAATATCGGGTTGTAAGGCAAGAACGGCATCTTCCATGTAATTTATACTGGCGGGTCCGTTAGAGGGAAAAAGATGGAGATTCCAGGTCATAATATCAAGTGTATCGCCGGAATAGAATGAAATATCATGATTATTATCATCATCATCATCCGTAATATCAATAGCACAGGAAAATATGAGCAAAATACTTAAGAAATATATTAAATATCGTTTCAATCTAACTCCAGGTCTAGAATGTATATGTTCTTATTAACATCAATATTCTTGATTCTAATATTTGGGTTAAGTTCTTTCATCATAAGATCTGTTCTTACTTTAAGAGTCGGGTAATCAAGATCGAGGTATGATAGATCTTTTAAAAAGCGTCGTAAGAATCCAAAAAGCATTTCAGCGATCTTCCTATCAGAAAGAATGTTCATGCTAAGAACATTGTTCCTGAAAGCAATGAAATCGACTTCAATTTTTAGCTTATTCAAGATGGGCGCTTTTACAGTCAGAAAAATTGTTTCAGATGTTTTTTCGAGATCAAAGTCGAGCTTTTTGACCATGAGAATATCGGGATCCAGACTTCCGGAAAAGTGAAAATGGTCAAGTTTTAGCTCTAAAGTTTTCATCCTGAAATTTATGAAAAAATTTGCATTTAGCAAGCAGAAAGAATGAAATGATGGCAGAGCTAAATTCATAGTAAGCTGTGTTTTAGATAATTTTTCAGCTTAATAATTATTATAGATATTAGCAGAAAGGACTTGGAAATCTTGAAAGAAAATAGTAGCTAAATGAGGTGAATTATTTTATATTTCATGACACTTGAAAAACAAACAAAAAAAGGAGAGTTTAATGAGCGTACGTGTAGCTATTAATGGGTTTGGAAGAATTGGCCGTCTGGTATTCCGTGAAATACAGAATCGTGATGGTATGGAGGTTGTAGCAATTAACGATCTTACCGATGCAAAAACCTTAGCTCATTTGCTAAAATATGATTCTGTCCATAAAAAATTTGATGGTGATGTCACAGCAAAAGAAAAATCTATCGTTGTGAATGGTAAAGAAATTCAGATCTTTGCTGAAAAAGATCCCGCAACTCTTCCATGGGGAGAATTGGAAGTTGATGTTGTTGTAGAAGCTACGGGTGTTTTCCGTAAAAAAGCTTTAATCAACAAACATATCGAAGCTGGAGCTAAAAAAGTTGTTTTAACTGTTCCCGCTAAAGATCAAATTGATAATACAATTGTTCTTGGTGTTAATGATGATGAACTTAAAGATACTGACAAGATCGTTTCAAACGCATCTTGTACAACAAACTGCCTAGCTCCTGTAGCTAAAGTATTAAACGACGAATTTGGCATTGTTAAAGGTTTAATGACCACAATTCATGCCTATACAAACGATCAAAAAATTCTTGATCTGCCTCACTCAGATTTACGTCGTGCACGTGCTGCTGCAGTTTCAATTATTCCTACAACAACCGGTGCTGCCGCTGCTGTTGGTAAAGTTATTCCGGCATTGAACGGAAAATTGAACGGAATGGCAATGCGCGTTCCCACACCAGATGGTTCTGTAGTCGATTTAACAGTCGAACTTGAAAAACCAGTGACTAAAGAAGAAGTCAATGCAGCCATGAAAAAAGCTGCTGAAGGTCCTTTGAAAGGTATCTTGGAATACACTGAAGATCCTATCGTATCTATTGATATCGTAGGTAACAGTCATTCTTCTATTTTTGATGCTGGTATGACTATGGCTGATGGAAATATGCTTAAGATCCTGAGCTGGTACGATAACGAATGGGGCTATTCAGTCCGCGTTGTTGATCTTGTTGAAAAAATGGCTAAATAATTGTCATAAATATGCAAAGGCTGCTCTTTTGAGCAGTCTTTGTTCTCCCTTTAAAATGCTATGGCTAAAATCAAATTTATTTTTGCACTTCATAACCATCAACCCGTTGGGAATTTTGATGAGGTTTTTGAAAATGCATATGAGAAATCCTATAAAGTATATCTAGAATTACTTAAAAAATATCCCATTATTTCTTCTTCGCTTCATTACAGTGGTTCATTGCTGGAATGGATAATAGAACATAAGCCTGAATTTCTTGAGAATATCAATTCCCTGACAAGTCATGATCGGGTAGAATTATTGTCCTCAGCCTATTATGAACCTATGCTAACATTGCTTCCCGAATCGGATAGAATTGGTCAGATAAAACTGCAAAATTCTTTATTGCGGGATACTTTTGGTTTAGCGCCCGAAGGCATGTGGTTGCCGGAGAGAGTTTGGTCATTGGATTTACCCTATAGTATCAACGAAAGCAATTTAAAATATACGGTAATTGATGAGCACCATCTTAGCAATAAACTTCCTGTTAAAGGCTATTATAATTCCGAATTTGAGGGACGAACAATTGGAATATTTGGTATTTCACAAAAGCTCAGAGAAATGATCCCCTATGAAGACCCGCAAAAGGTCATTGATTATATCCTTTCACAAGTAAGTTATAATAAGCAAGATGTTCTCGTTTTTATGGAAAATGGCGAAAAATTTGGTGTCTATCCAAATTCTGAGTCTTACTTAGATTGGCTGGATAGATTTTTTCAATTATTGACAGAAAATCAGGATAAGATCGAGACTCTAACATTCCAGAAATACTGGAATAATTATATGCCACTTGCTTTAGTTTATCCGACTGAGGGTGCATATCCCGAAATGGATAAGTGGGTATCGTCAATGAACGGTTTTGGAAAAGGTTGGCGTTCGTTTTTAATGAAATATCCCGAAGCTAACTGGATGCATAAGCGTATGTGCCATATATCCAGAAAGATAGAAGCTTTGGAGTGCACAGATAAAGTTAAGAAAAATATTCGTAACATTCGCAAACAATTTTGGGCGGGGACTTCTCACGATGCTTATTGGCATGGAATTCATGGAGGTATTTATTTACCTCATTTAAGAAATGCCAGTTGGTCAAATCTTATTAAAGCTGAATCAGCTGTCGATAAACATCTCTATAATCTTTCCGGTCAGGTTTATCAAAATGTTACAGATATCAATCGCGACGGTTATGATGATGTGATTATAACGACTAAAAATTTAAAAGCAGTTTTCGATTCCAGTATTATGGGTGGCCTTGAAGAGCTGGATTTTAAACCTGCTGCAGTTAATCTCTGCAATAATATTGCATGCTACCCTGAATTATTTCATGAAGATATGGATATTAAGCCAATTTATGATAAACATCCGCGATATTCACTGATCGAACGTTATTATGATAAAGATATCACGGTTGATATGGTCCGCGAACAAAAAGCCGAAGAAGCCAGTGATTTTTTAAACGAAGCTGTAGAAGTCAAAAATACAGTGAATGCCAATTGTGTAAAATTTTCCAGGAATGGTTGGATCAATTGGCAACGGGCACATTTATGTAAATCCATCAAATTTTCAGAGAATGGTTTTGATGTATGTTATCGTATCAAGAATAACGGCATTGCACCTATAGACTTTCTATTTGGCCCTCAATTCAATCTTTCCGTAAATGGTGGTGAGTGGGAAAAACGTTTCTATACAGCTCCAGAAGAATTGAAAAATAAGACCATGGAATATGTTTCGGATATCGAAAGTGTTAATAAGCTTGAAATAAAAAATACTGCAGATAACTATAAAATAAAGATCACAAGCAAAGAAGCTGCTCGTGTGATGACTTATCCAAATATTATTCCTGTTTTACAACCCAATGGAATAGAAAATATTTTTCAGAATGTTGTTTTGAATTATTTTTGGAAAGTATTTCTTGAACCGCGAGAAGTGAAAGAGATTACACTGTCTGTAGAAATAAACGTGGCGAGTGACTAGTAAAAATTGCGGAGTAAGAAGTGAATTTTTCTTAGCACTCCGATTAGAATAACAGAAATGCCTCGATGATCCGAGGCATTTTTTTATGCCTTAAGTGTAAGGCTAAGTTTTAGAAGTAACTTTGCCAAGGCATAAACTAGTTAGCCACGCTACTTTCCGCCTGAGCAAATCCCTCAGTTGAGGCAGAAGTCTGAAGATCTTAAAAGATATTGTAGCATGAAATGATATAGAAGCTGTACTCATTTTTAGAGGGCAATTTTATCAATAAAATAAAAAAACCCGATCAAGGATCGGGTAATTTACACATAATTGCAAACAGAGATTATCTGTTGGCAATACGGGCAAGTCTTTTGAGTCTACGTTCGGCTTTAGCTTTACGGATTCTTTGATCCTGGCTAGGTTTGATATAATAAGAATTCTTATTGATATCTTTCATAATGCCGGCTTTTTCGAATTTCTTCTTGAAGCGTCGTAGAGCTCTTTCTAAGGGTTCATCTTTATGAACTGTGACTTGTACCAAGTGTTTCACCACCTTTCAATGGTTTGTATGTTATCCTAAATAAGATCTTAATAATTCGCTACGCGATTTATGAGCTAAGCGCTTAATAGCTTTTTCTTTTATCTGACGAATACGTTCGCGAGTAAGATTTAATTTATCGCCGATCTCGTTGAGAGTTAAAGCGTATTCACGGTCTATACCAAAATACATTTTTATAACGTCACGTTCACGGTCAGTTAGCGTATCAAGAACTGAATTTATCTGTTCTTTAAGTGATTCATCCAATAAAAAAGCATCTGGTGTATTTTGTTTATCATCTTCAATAGTGTCAATTAAAGAGTTTGTTTCACCTTCACGAAAAGGAGCATCTAAAGAATAAGTAGGGCGAGAAATGCGAAAAGCTTCTGAGACTTCTTTGACCTTAACTCCTGTAGTTTTAGCAATTTCTTCGTCATTAGGCGTTCTTTGTTTCTCGGATTGAAATTTATCAGCGGCTTGCCTTATCTTAGAAATAGTACTAACTCTGTTAATAGGGATTCTAACCATTCTACTTTGTTCAGCTAAGCTTTGTAAAATAGATTGGCGTATCCACCAAACAGCATAAGAAATAAATTTAAAACCACGAGTTTCATCAAATCTTTCGGCAGCTTTGATCAAGCCTAAATTACCGGCATTGATTAAATCCGGTAGAGGTAAACCTTGACCCTGATAATCTTTTGCAACCGAGACAACAAAGCGTAGATTGGCTTTACAAAGCTTATTTAAAGCTCTGCGATCGCCTTGTCTTATTTTGGGAGCCAGCTCAATTTCTTCCTCTGGTTTTAGAGGCTGAAAATTGCTGATTTCATGAAGATAGAGACTCAGAGAACGATTGTCTTGTGATGTACTATGTATTTTACGAGGTCCGATTTTTATCAAGTGTTTCACCAACTTAAAATGTTATTAATTTATCCCAAATATGGTCTTAATTGGGTGCTACGCGATTTATGACGTAAGCGACGAATAGCCTTTTCTTTGATTTGACGAACACGTTCACGAGTAAGATTGAATTCTTCACCTATCTCATTAAGAGTTAAAGCGTATTCACGGTCAATACCAAAATACATTTTTATTACTTCGCGTTCACGGTCTTTTAATGTATCCAGAGCTGATCCGATCTGAGCTTCAAGTGATTCATCTAATAAGCCACGATCAGGAGCTTTTTGTCCGCCATCTTCAATAATATCGATCAGAGAGTTTTTTTCACCATCGCGGAAAGGAGCATCTAAGGAATGGTGGCGACGAGAGATACGGACAGCATCTGAGACTTCTTTAGTCTTAATACCTAACTTGCTGGCCAATTCTTCTTCGTTGGGAGTTCTCTCTTGCTCACCTTCGAGTTCCTCAGCAGCACGGGTAATCTTAGAGATAGTACCAACTCTGTTAAGGGGAAGTCGAACAATTCGACTGTGTTCAGCTAAAGCTTGTAAGATGGATTGCCTGATCCACCAAACAGCATAAGAAATGAATTTGAAACCACGGGTTTCATCAAATCTTTCAGCAGCTTTGATCAAGCCCAGATTACCTTCATTGATAAGATCAGTTAAAGGTAAACCTTGTCCCTGATAATCCTTTGCAACTGAAACAACAAAACGCAGATTAGCTTCACAAAGCTTTTTTAAAGCTCTACGATCACCTTGTTTTGTTCGACGCGCAAGATCGATCTCTTCCTCTGGTTTTAGAGGTTCAAAATTACCGATCTCATCCAGATAGCGACTAAGGGCGCGATTTGCTTCGGAACTATTACGTTTTTTACGAGCCGCCGCCTCACTATTGACTTTTACTGGTGTCTTTTTAGTAGTTGCTTTTGGTGTTGTTTTTTTTTCTACTGCAGCCATCTTATCTCCTTTGGAAAACTAAATGGTAAAAGCTAAATAATATAGACTATGAAGAGTGTTTAAGCAAGAAAAATCACTAAAATATTTTATAAGTAAAAGAATAATTCAGTATTTGTTTTATTATGCACTTAATTAATCAAGAGAGCAACAATTTTTTCAAAAAATTCTTGATCTATCTTATCAAAGCGATCTTTTTTGGGACTGTCAATGTCTAGAACACCGATTTTTACCTTATCCTTGATCATTGGGATCACAATTTCAGAACGCGAAGAAGGGTCACAGGCAATATGTCCGGGAAAAACATGAACATCATCAACGATCAGAGTGGATGAATTATTTATGGCTGTTCCGCAAACTCCTCTCCCAAATGGAATCTTGACACAAGCAGGTTTTCCCTGAAAAGGACCAAGAATCAGGTTGTTATTTTTCGAGAAATAGAAGCCCGCCCAATTGATATCAGGAAGTGTATTGTAAATCGCAGCGGCAACATTAGCATAATTGCTGATGGGAGTATCAACATCTTTTATAAGAGCTTTGATCTCGGAGAAAAGCTCCTGATAGAGTTTCTTTTTCATGAGTAAAGGTAAATATACTGCCAATGAATATCAAAGATAATTATCTAAAAGCTCATAATTTGAGACAATGACGGATACATAATTTTGACCCGACTTATGCTAGAGTTTTTAAAGGTGTTTTTTTAAATATTAAAGATTAATTGACTCAATGAAAATAATGTTGATAGTTGATGGTTGTTAAAGTTAGGAGTTTAAGAGTGTACAAACACAATGCTAGGAGCCGGGGAATCACATCCCTTATCTTTCTGACTAATTTCTGCTCATTATTAATATTTCTAAACTAAATCTTTGAATAATAAAGACCTCTTATTATTTTTTCAAGTATTTCAATAAATACTATGCTTTTAACTATTTAATTTGGTGATAATGTGAAAAAAATATTCCTCTTATCGATCTTAGTATTATTGTTTTCATGTTCGAAAAAGCAGGATCTGATGCCGGTTTTTGATCTTGAAAATGATGAAAGATTGTTAGCACATGTTGATGTTGAAACCACTGGATTGATCCCGGGCTATCACGAAATGATAGATATAGGCTTGGTTGTTACCGATGTTATGGGGAATATTATCGATAGTCTCTTTTTATTAATTCAACCGGAGCATCCCGAGCGTTTACAAGAAGGCGCCTATGCCTGTAATGCTTTTAATGCCGAAAAATGGAGAGCGCGCTCTGCCTTTTCTGTAGATAAAGCCGTTGATTCAATTCTTTCTTTTCATAAGCGTGTTTGCGGTGATAAACAGGTTTTAATGCTCGCCTATAACTCTCATTTTGATTCGGCTTTTTTAGATCATCTTTTTCGCCAGACCGATCACTCTTGGCGAGAGATGTATCACTATTTTGTTTTAGATATTCCTTCTATGCTTTGGGGAATGGGTTACACCGATCCTCAAGCTGATGATTTTATGGAATATTATCAGATAAAAGATGAACCTCATGTCCCTGAATTTCATACGGGAATTACCGGCGCCATGCTGAATGTGAGGATTTATAAGAAAATTATGCAATTGAAGCTCACGAAAGGCCAGAAGGTGAGAAGATAAGAAGGTAAGTAGGTAAGAAGGTAAGAAGGTAAGAAGGTGAAAGGTGAGAAGGTAAG
>CAZNFT010000009.1:124-49425 GCA_964572745.1 uncultured bacterium | reverse complement strand
TTGAAGAATGTGGATATTTTAGCTCAAGTCCTTTATAAAGCCAGGCTTTTATTGTTTGGTAGTGTGATATCCCGGGATTTTATCCCGGGTTAACACTGATATACCTTTCGACTATCGCTCAAGGTATTTTTATTGTTAAATATCTAAGATTATCAGCTGCAAATTCTGATGTAAGCTCTTTTACCCCGACGGATGGAGGGGTAAATCAAAGATGACCCGGGATGCAATCCCGGGATTACCTAGCCCCAAGCCAAACAACCCTGAGCGCAGTCGAAGGGTTGATCGAAAGTAATATTAACTCTTTTCATCAAATTTCATTAAAGCATTGAATATAAAAACAATTGCACTTAAATTATTTGCTAATATAAGATGAAAGGATTTTTACATGCCTCAAGTGAATATTACTCTCCCGGACGGCTCGATCAAGACCTATGAACAGGGCATAACTCCCATGGATATTGCCTTATCCATTTCTGAAGGATTAGCACGCAATTGCATTGTTGCCGAGATCAACCACCGTCTGACAGATATGGGGTATGAAATAAATTCAGACGCAGAAGTCAGATTGATCACATGGAGAGATCCGGAAGCGCATGATGTTCTTCTTCATTCTACAGCTCATGTAATGGCTCAGGCAGTTCAGCGTTTATTCCCTGATGTAAAAGTGACCATTGGACCTGCGATAGAAAATCGCTTCTATTATGATTTCGATACAGAAAAGCCCTTCACTGAAGAAGATCTTCCTAAAATTGAAGCAGAAATGAAGAAGATCGTGAAAGAAGATCTTCCTGTTACAAGGAAAGAGCTTTCCCGTAACGATGCGATTAAACTTTTTGAAAAGATGGGTGAGACTTACAAAGTAGAGATCATTTCCGAGATCGCTGAAGATGAAATTCTAAGTTTATATACTCAGGGTGATTTTACTGATCTTTGCCGTGGTCCGCATCTAGCATCCACAGGCAAAATTCCTGCTTTTAAATTACTCAGCGTTGCGGGTGCATACTGGCGCGGTGACGAAAAAAATAAAATGCTATCCCGTATTTACGGAACCGCTTTTCCTTCTAAAAAAGAATTGAAAGCTTATCTTCAATTGATGGAAGAGGCTAAAAAGCGTGATCACCGAAAATTAGGGAAAGAACTGGATTTGTTTGAAATATCAGATGCCGTTGGGCAGGGACTCTCACTTTGGTACCCAAAAGGTGCTACAATGCGTAAGCTTATCGAAGATTTCTGGCATAGCGAACATCGTAAACGTGATTATGATATTATCCAGACTCCCCATATCGGCAAAGCTGAATTGTGGGAAACGTCGGGACATTTGAGCTTTTACAAGGATTCCATGTATCCTGTGATGAAAGTGGAAAATCAGGATTATTACCTGAAACCTATGAACTGTCCTTTTCATATTATGGTCTATAAGCGCCATCAAACATCTTACCGTGATCTGCCTTTGCGCTATGCTGAATTAGGTACGGTTTACAGATACGAATTATCCGGCGCCTTGCACGGTTTAATGCGTGTACGTGGATTTACTCAAGACGATGCGCACATTTTTTGTACACCTGAACAGTTGAATGACGAGGTTGAAAAACTCCTGAAGTTTTCTTTTGATTTTTTGGCTGCCTTTGGTTTTAAAGAATATGAACTTTATCTTTCTACAAAACCTGCCGAAAAGTTTGTGGGTGAACCCGAGTTATGGGAAAAAGCTCAGGAATCGTTAAGCAAATCCATGGAAAAAATGGATATCGACTATAAGGTTGATGAAGGTGGTGGCGCTTTTTACGGTCCTAAGATCGATATCAAGATAAAAGATGCCATCGGTCGTTTATGGCAATGCACCACTATTCAATTTGATTTTAATCTGCCTGAACGCTTTGATATGGCTTATACAGGTGCAGATGGCGAAGCGCACCGTCCTTTTGTAGTGCATCGTGCAATTATGGGTTCTTTAGAACGCTTTATCGGCGTATTAATTGAACATACGGCCGGAAAATTTCCATTGTGGTATGCCCCGGTTCAGTTAAAGTTGATCCCTGTATCAGAAAAATTTAATGCGGCCGCTCAAGAAATTCTTGATAAAATGAAAGCAGACGATCTGAGAGTTGAACTGGATCTTCGGAATGAGCGTGTTGGATATAAAATTCGCGAAGCAGAAACAATGAAAATTCCTTATATGATCGTAATTGGTCAGGATGAAGCTGAAAATGCTATGTTTAAATTGCGTCATCAGGGTGGTAAGGAAGAAGGAGCCATGGATTTAGGCGGTGTAATCAGCTTCCTGAAGGAAGAAGAAACGACTCAGATATAATTTTTGACAGTTAAGAAAACAGGACAAGGTCTAAGCTGATCGGTAGAAAGGCATATATCTTTCCAAATAAAAAAACAAAGGAAAAGAATGGAAAATTACGGTACAGCAAAATTCGTTGATAAGAAGCTTATTCTAAGACTTAAGGATAGAGTTTGTGAAACACCCGGAGAATTGTTGAGTTCAAGCCTTTTCCTTGATGTTGTAAAACGCTATATGAAAGATTTAATTCGAAAAGAATCTAAACTTCTTGCTGTTTTTGGAAAAGAGATTAATGATATTGAAGATTGTGATCTTGATAAATTGATTGGGGTATTTCAAGTTCTTGAAAAAATGGAGCTAGAGAATTTACCCAAATTGATCGATGGTGTAGATTCTTTTATTGAAGATCCTAGCCTTTTGCAAGAATTTGTAGAGGGACTTTATAATTATTGGCGCACATTTGAGCGTTATGTCATCTGTGACTCAAGTGAATATTCTTTGGATACACGTCCCTACAGAACTTTTGATTCAACCATAGAAACTTTAATGCATTTGGTACGCCAAACCTATCGTGATATGGAGGAAAATATCACAGGTCGCCATCCGAATATTTTTCGTCAGGTAGCTGCCGGAGGAGAATTGGGTGTGATCACGATAAAAAAGGAATTAAATTCTATATATGCTCCCAAATATAAACAATTAGATAAAATCCCGATCATCCGCCAAATGCTATTGTACCCACCGCTTTTATTGGATCCCCCAATGAATAAGCGCGCAGGAAAATTTGAGGAAATTTATAAAAACCCAATGGATATTGTTGATATCAATACTAGAGATTGGCTATGCTATCCAGCTAAGGTTGGGAGCTTATTGATTATGGTATATGTCCACGAACGTTTCTTTGAGTTGGGTTTTTCTCTATGCAACCTTTTTGAATTAGCTGAAGATGAATTTCTTGACAAAAAACCTGATGCTATATATTTATATGGTACACCCTCAGGTTCTTTAGATGGATTAGCAAATATGCCCACGGTATTTTATGAAGATAAAGAAAATGATCTATTAATTGGAGCCGTACCAAACGATGATATCTATGGCTATTTTGGCTATTTAAAAAAAATGATCTTAACCTTACACAATATCAAGGTCATGAAACAAGGGAAAATGCCATTTCATGGTGCATTAGTCAATATTGTTGGAAAAAATGATAAAAGCAAAACAGTATTAATCATTGGTGAAAGTGGCACAGGAAAATCCGAATCACTTGAGGCTTTACGAATTATTGGTGAAGAACAAATTAAAGAAATGATTATTATTGCTGATGACATGGGCTCAATTGACTTGAATGAAGACGGCGAAGTTGTTGGTTTTGGAACTGAAACCGGTGCCTTTGTGCGTTTAGATGATCTGCAACCGGGTTATGCCTTTGGTCAGATTGATAGATCTATTATTATGAGTCCAAACAAAGTAAACTCTCGTATTATATTGCCGGTAACAACCTACGAAGAAGTGATAAAAGGCTATAAAATTGATATGGTATTGTATGCCAATAATTATGAGACGGTTGATGAAGACCACCCCATCATTTCAAAGATATCAACCGCCGAACGCGCGCTGGAGATTTTCCGCGATGGCACAGCCATGAGTAAAGGAACAACGACATCCACCGGATTGATCCACTCTTACTTTGCAAATATTTTTGGCCCTATACAGAAAAGAGATCTTCACGAAAAGATTTCAAAAGGATTTTTTGAAAAACTTTATCAAAAAGCTATCTTTGTTGGGCAATTTAGAACACGCTTAGGCGTTACAGGTTATGAACAGAGCGGACCCGAAGAGGCAGCACAGGCCTTGCTTGAACTTTTGTAGGATTGTGCTTTTCGGATGATTGCGCTTTTAGCCAATTATTGTTCGTCGCAAACGATGCATGATGTTGAGTAAATTATTTTATATTTTCATAGGAGCTTGGATACCTGTCCACGGGTTCATCATAAACCCAGCATGAATCAATTTTGAGCGAACTATTATATACATAGATTCCATAATTAGAACAATTTTGGATAAATGATTCGCCTACATGGATTGATGGATTAGTACTATCAGTACTGGCACTGTTAAAATACATTCCATATACTGCATTTGATATGTTTATGGCAGACCGCTACTTCCACTTTGATGATCGTAAGTGGTTAAATTGAGTCTATTAGTTACACTACCGAAACTAGTTAGAGAAATATTAAATCTAAGCAATATTAGTACACACATAAACACCATCGCAAAACATATGATTTTATTGTTGACAATGAAAAATAAATGTGATAAACTATAATAAGAAGATTATTAGTAGTTAACTAAAGGGGGTAACAGATGAAAAAAGCATTAGTTCTTTTACTAGTTCTTGTATCCTTTTGTTTTGCTGGAATGAACAAAAGTATCAGCTTTTCGAATTCTAGAGTTTCCGTTTCAAAAGCTGTTGAAGCTGAAGATGGAAATAATTACGTTGAAGTAAGGTATGAAGGTTTTCAATACTTAATTGAGGCTGGAAAACCTGAAATCCCTGTAATTTATAAGCAATTTATCATGTCTGCGGATGAAAAACCTGTAGACATTAAGATTACTAACAAAAGCGTAACTACCACCTTAATTACGAATTCGCTTTTACCATCAAACGGAAAAGTCTCGACAAATGGTGTTAAAGAATATCCTCATTTTGTTGGACCTGATCCTTTAGTTTACTCTTCATCAGAATTGTATCCTTACAGTCCTATTGAAATTGTTGATGATGGTTATATGGCGGGGAATCATATTGTTAAGATTGCGTTTTATCCTGTTCAATATGATGCAGTTAATAAATCGCTTGTGATAAACAATAATTTCGATTATGAGATTGTCACAGAGCCTTCATCAGAATCACACAAAAGAGTTGCATCTCGAAAAGTTAAAATGCAAGAAATTTATGATAGAGCATTAAGAAAGTTAGTTGATAATCCAGAAGATATCACTTTGTATGAAGAAAAGCCTATGTTAAGATTTGGGAAGGCTACAGCAACCAGTACACTATCATATTATGATTATGTTATTATTACTGGAGATGATTATGTCTCAAGTTTTGATGACTTTGTTGAGTGGAAGACGCGTAAGGGTTGCGATATTGGCATCGTGACAATTCAAGATATATATTCTAATTATACTGGTGATCTGACTTCTAGTATTAATGATAATGCTGGTAAGTTAAGACAATATTTATCAGATGCATATAATAGTGGTACAACATTTGCACTATTAGGCGGTGATGAATCAATTTTACCCTATCGTTCTGCACATGACTGGGATGATGACTGGGATGGTGTCGATTCATGGTGTGAAATTCCTGCAGATTTATATTTTTCGGAATTTGATGCTGATTGGGATGCTGATAATGATGGTATTTATGGTGAAGTGCGATATTCGACTTCCGAATTTCAAGTTTATCCAGAAATATATGTCGGAAGAGTGTTAGCAAGCTCAGATAGTGAGATTAAAAATTGGATTAGAAAAGTTTTAATTTATGAGCAAGATCCTGGTAGAGGAAATCCAGATTACATTGAACAAGCATTTCTTTCTCAAGCTGATCAATTGCAAAGTGGATTTTGGGCGCAACGTATTAAAGACTCATTAGATGTTATTGGGTTTACTACAACTATTTGGGAGGAATCTCCCTCATTTAATAGTCTCACTCCAACCTCACCGACATGTACATCAATTATTAGCCATTTAAATAGCAATGACTATGGTTTTCTTAGTTTAATGGGGCATGGCTCACCGCATCAAATTACAGTGCGTTCGCCAGGTGTTAATAATGGATCTTGGTATGACCAAATTACTACTTTTGAAAGTATGTCAGATGGTACTGGTGACGTCGGAGGAGCTTTCGAGAATTTAGACAATGCAGGTTATCCAGGTATTCATTATAGTATTAGTTGTTCAAATTGCTGGTATGTATCTGATATGTGTGGTGGAGCACGCAGTTTTCCCGAAATGTATATGAATTATGGGGATAATGGTGGAATATCATATCTTGGAAATACAAGATATGGATGGATACCAACATCGCTGTTGTTAATGGAAGATTTTGTTAATCTTTTAAATGATGGTGGTACAGAACATTTGGGTGTATTGGAAGGTATTTCTAAAACCAATTCATCTGATCAATATCTTTGGGCAAGTCATGATAACTTTGGTTGTCCAGAAACAAAAATGTGGACAGACGTTCCAGATGCATTTACCAGTGTGTCAATTACTGATAATACATCTTACATTACCGTTAATGCTGGTGAGGCTGGTTGTAACATATCTGTGACAGCTGAAGATCCTGATGATTACTCACTTTTTATTAGCGATGCCCAAAGTTATAGTTTTAGTACTACTGAACGTCCACTTTTCGTTGTGATAACAAAAGACAATAAACTACCATACATTACCATGGTTGGTTTGGGTAATATTACAAGTAATGTAACCTTAAGTAATAACTTAGCATATACTTTTGCAAATGATATAAGAGTATCATCTTCTGGTGAACTCAACATTAAGAAAGGTACTACTATAAAATTTGCTAAAGATAAAGAACTCGCTGTGTATGGTGTTCTTAATATTGATGGTACTGAAGATTGTCCTGTAGTATTTAATTCTGATGACCTTGATGGAGGAGTTGGATATTGGGACGGTGTTCGGGTGTATTCTGGTGGAGAAATTAATGCTGACAATCTACATATATTTAATGCATATTCTGGGATTCGAGGTGAATATGCTATAATGGATATTGATAGTTGTTTAATTGAAAATAATAGTTACGGTATTATGGCTTCAAATTGTACTGGTAGTAATTCATGTACAGTTACGAATAGTATAATTAAAGGTAATTCTTCATATAGTGTTCGTTATTATAACGCTGATGGCACTATCTCGGGTAACAGTATTTCTGATGCGCGACGAGGGATTTATGCCAGAGGTGATGTTAATATTAATAATAATGAACTAAGTGATTTTAAATACGATGCCATTTGGTGTGCGTCTTATGATGGTAATATACAGTTTAATGATATCTCTGATTGTAGATATGGCGTATACTTTTCATCTTCGGCGTCTGGTGATTTGCAAAATTGGTGGTCTGTGCACAAACCAGCAAGTAGCGCTGAAAACAATATATTTTCTACACCTATGAGATCTTGTATTAACATTGGGTCCACATCTACTCCCAATTTAGGCACTATGTTCGAAATTGATACGGATGTTGAAGCAGGCTGGAATGTATTTTGCGATCCTACAAGTTATGATGTGACTTCATCAAATTCAAGTACTATTAAGGCTGAAGGTAATTGGTGGGGTAGCTCAAGATCAATATCTGGAAGTGTTGATTATACATATCAAGCTGGAGAAATTGTTGCTATCTTCGGAAAAAAGAAAGTTTTAAGTAAAAATGAAATTCTATTTAATCAGGCGTATAGGCTTGAAAGGGATTCTCTCTATTTAGATGCTGCTGAGATTTATATTTCTTTAATAGAAGACAATGCATATTATGATGATATTGAATATATCCAGAAGTCAATGAATAGAATGCGAGGTTGTTATAGAAAGCTTGATGCGTACTCCGAGTTAGAAGATGCATTAATTAGTTTATCAACCAAGTACCCGGATACATATGTATCTGCAATGGCAAAAAGTATGAATACGGCACAGTTCTCTTTGAAAAAAGATTTTACAAGTGCATTAAACAATTATGATGCTGCTGTTGAAGAATTTGTTGATTTAAATTCAAGTGAGGCGGCAGCATATGCTTTATTTGATAAATATGAGTTATTAGAATACCTTTCGACAAGAAAAGATAATCTAAATAAATCTGCATTATCAAGAGCTCTTTCAAATTGTAAAGAACGATTAATAGATGAATTTGATGGAACAGAAGCTAGCGAGTTGCTAAAGGAAATGTTAGATCAGCGCGGACTGATTCAAAGTGACTTACCAGAAGTGTTTGAACTTGGTGCGCCTTATCCTAATCCCTTCAATCCTGTTATTACGATTCCTTATTCTTTGCCCGAAGAATCATTGATAAAAATCAATATCTATGATATCTCAGGTAGAAAAGTAAGAACTTTGCTTAATTCTACTCAAATTGCAGGGAATTACTCGATTAGATTCGATGCAATTAACTTAGCAAGTGGTGTATATTTTATTAAACTACATAGTTCAAGTTATAATGCAGTGGAAAAGATAATGTTGCTTAAGTAAATAAAATACTATAAGGAATAAAATATGAAGACGATGAAGAGAACAATTTGGATAATGATTTTTACAATGATTAACGCTGCATCATTGTATTCTATTGATACCTTACATACTATAGCACATTTTACAAATACTCCCCCAACAACAACCGGCTCAACAATGAAGCCAGTTGCTTTGGGGGATATTAATGCTGATGGATTTGACGACTGGGCATTTAGATACAGAGATAGGAACGTATTCCTATCTGATGATTCTATTTTTATATATTTGGGATCAGATTCAATAGACTTTACTGCTGATTACAAACTTCAAGCACGTGAAATTGGCAATATTGGTGATGTTAATGGAGATGGGTATGATGACCTAGCATATATGCGAGTTGAACACTATCCAAATACTCAGATTCTTCTAAAAAATCCAACTATTTATATATTACATGGAGGAGATAGCTTTGATCTAGTGCCAGATGACAGCTGCTTAATACCGAACGTAGAAGGAAATAAAAAAATTATTTTTGAAGAATTCTCCAAAACAGGTGATATAAATGGAGATGGTTATGATGATCTTGTTTATGGGCCCAAGCGATATAGTGGAGCGTACTTAACAAAAAGCAGGAGTAATTTAGCATATCAAGAAATTGTAAAACAAAATATATATTTTGGTAATGAGTCTCTTTCCTGGCTACCAGATGCATCTATAGTTCCACCCAAATACTTATTACACCCATATTCACTTGCTTATAATTGGTTCGGAAGACAAGCTTTGGGGGATGTAAATGGAGATGGTTATGATGATTTTAGCTTGCAATATAATGATATCAGTATTCCGCCAACAGGAAAAATTATAAGGGATTCTGTAGTATATGTTTATTACGGTAGTGATAGCATTGACAATATAATTTCGAATGTAGATACCTATTTTGTGGGTGAAATATATGGAGATTTAGGGCAAATATCTGAGGAAAATCAGAATTCATTTATATGTTGGCATAAGGACACATTATCTCAAATTCCAGGAGTTAATGTTTCAATTGCAAATGATATAAATGCTTTTTCTTTACACTATAATCAAAATGATATTGCTAATATTTATCCGGGCGACATTAATAATGATGGCTATAATGATTGGATTATATGGAATTCGGTAGATGATTGTATAGAAGGATATTTAGGTGCAAGTGTTTTGGATAATCAAGTAAAATTCACTACTCCAAATTCCTTTTATTTTGACGGTAACGTTGGAATTAGGGCACTTGGAGAAAGATCCTGGTTTTATATAATTGGGGATATTTGTGGTGATGGATATGATAAAGTTCTGTTTACAGAGCGAATTAATGATGAAAGTTATGATATTTACTGTTTTTCTTATAATGAAGTGAAAACGGAAATAAAAGAAATTATACCTGAACAATATGAGTTAATTTCTATCTATCCCAATCCTTTCAATCCAACAACAAATATAAAATTTCAATTGTTTGAACAAGTAAAGATTAAGATTGATTTATATAATATCTTGGGGAGAAAAATTAAAACAATTTATAATGATGTATGTTTGCCTGGAGAACATAGTTTAAAGATTGATGGTACCGACTTAAATTCAGGTATTTATTTTTGTGTAATTTATGCGAATAACAAAAGCATGGATGTAAAAAAAGCTCTTCTTGTTAAATAATGGAGAATAATGTTAATCGTAATAAATTATTCTAATACTGTTTAATAAGCCCTCGGAATACTTTTTTAATTTAATAATTACTAGTGTACAGTAAATAAATTTAGGAATATTAACGTGGGTTTCTCAGTGTAACTATGATTTATGCTGGTATTAGTGCGAGTAATTTTATATTTATTGTGAGAAACATTACTTATTTCTCAACTCTTTCTTTACCTCCGGCTCCGGCTCCAGCTCAGCTTCTCCTATCTTACAGCTTCGGAAAGCAAACTTTCTCTCGCCATTTAATATTTTTTAAAAAATACTTGTATTTTAGGCACTTAGTTAGATATATTTGGCTCACATCCCTCGTAGTGAGGAATGTGATATTTTTTTGATGTATAACTTAAGGAGTTTCTATTTCACGTCAAATGAGACCAAATGTAAAGTCAACAGAAGATTCAACAAGAGTAAATGACGCCATTCGAGCCAAAGAGGTCAGATTGATCTCTGAAGATGGTGAATTAATAGGGATCGTAGGCATACGCGAGGCGCTGGACATAGCTGAGAAAAGACGTTTGGATTTGGTGGAGATTTCACCAAATGCTAAACCCCCCGTATGTAAGATCATAAATTACGGTAAGTTCAAATACGAGCAACAAAAGCGCGAGAAGACAAACAGAAAAAAGCAGCATGTTATTACCGTCAAAGAAGTAAGATTTCGCCCTCACACCGATACTCATGATATTGAGACCAAGGTCCGTAAGATTCGTGAGTTCATTGAAGATGGTGATAGGGTAAAGATATCAGTCATGTTTCGTGGCCGTGAAATGGCTCACCAAGAAATGGGACGCGATACCATCGATAAGGTAATCAAACTTCTTGAAGATGTTGCAAAAATTGATAGAGCGCCTAAACAAGAAGGACGCTTTCTCACGGCTTATCTCGCCGCCAAAAAGTAAGGAGACATTATGCCCAAGATGAAAACAAATCGTGGTGCAGCAAAACGATTCAAAGTAACAGGGTCAGGCAGAATTAAAAGAAAAAAAGCCTATGCAAGTCATATTCTGACGAAAAAAAGTACAAAGCGCGTTAGGAAATTACGTCAGCAAACTGTGGTTTCGCCAGCTGATGAGAAACGTGTAAAAAAAATGTTGGCAATATAAGCCCAGACTTGAAAGGAATTTAATATGCCTAGATCAAATAGTTCAGTACCAAGACACCGCAGACACCGGAAAATCGTAAAATTGGCCAAGGGTCAATTCGGTGCTCGTCGCAAATTATATAAAACAGCCTCCGAAGCCGTAGAACGCGGCTGGACATACGCATACCGCGATCGTCGCCAGAAAAAACGCGATTTCCGTAGATTGTGGATCACTCGTATCAATGCTGCAGTTCGCCAGCACGGTTTAAGCTACTCTCGTTTCATTCATTTATTGAGTGAGAAGGGTGTGGAGATTAATCGTAAACAGCTGAGTGAATTAGCTATTCATCAGCCCGAAGCATTTGCAAAGTTGGTTGAATCAGTAAAAAAATAATTTAGCTGAAATGATATAATTAACCATGCCCATCCGGTCCTTTGCCGGAACGATGGCCTATAAATATGAAAAAATTGCACTATGACGAAAGAAACGATAGAACAAGTTCAGTTGCAGTTTGAGGAAGCGCTTGCCCAAGCCAATGATAAACTCTCTTTAGAGGAAGTAAAAAATACTTTTCTTGGGAGAAAAGGCAAAGTGGCAGGCCTTTTTTCTATGATGGGAGATATTTCTCCGGAATCCAGAAAAGAGGTCGGACGCTCTCTTAATGAACTCAAAAATAAACTGCAGTCTCTTTTTGATGAAAAAGAAAAAGAATTTTCAGTCGATAGCACTAAAGAAAAATGGGTTGATTATACCATGCCCGGCTATTCTTTAGCAACTGGATCACGCCATCCTTTAACTCAAGCTATAGATGATATGCTGTCAATTTTTAAAAGACTTGGCTTCGATATCGCCTATGGCCCTGAAGTTGAAACTGATTGGTTTAATTTTGAATCACTGAATTTTCCGCCAAATCATCCTGCACGAGATATGCAGGATACTTTCTATACCGAAGGTGGCGGTGTTTTACGTACACATACTTCGCCTGTGCAGACTCGATATATGACCAAACATGAACCTCCTGTGCGTATTGTTGCACCGGGTCGCGTTTTTAGAAATGAAGCCATTTCTGCTCGCTCATATTGTCTTTTCCATCAGATCGAAGGTTTGTATATAGATGAAGATATTAGCTTTGCGGATTTAAAAGGTACTATCGAGCTCTTTTGCCGTATGTATTACGGTAAGGATGTAAAGATCAAGTTCCGCACATCCTATTTTCCTTTTACCGAACCTTCTGCAGAAATTGATGTTTCTTGCTTTTTGTGTGGTGGTAAAGGTTGCCGTGTCTGTAAAAATACAGGATGGCTGGAGATCATGGGTTGCGGTATGGTTGATCCCAATGTTTTAAAGGCAGTCAATTACGATACGGAAAAATATACGGGTTATGCCTTTGGTTTGGGTGTGGAACGAATGGTTATGATGCGATTAGGCATTAATGATATTCGTCTGCTTTTTGAAAATGATGTGGAGTTTTTAAGACAGTTCTAAATTTGGAAGAATAAAATGATCGTTTCAATAGATTGGTTAAAAGATTATGTAAACATTGATATGCCATTGGAAGAAATGGCGGAAAAGCTAACAATTGCCGGATTGGAGTGCGTGCTCAAGGAAGCTGGTAAAAGTATTCCCAAGGGTGTTGTTGTGGGTAAGGTGCTTGAAAAAAAAGCACATCCCAATGCTGATTCACTATCTGTCTGTAAGGTCGATGTTGGTGCTCCCGAGATCCTGAATATTGTTTGTGGTGCGCCCAATGTTGATGCCGGTCAATTTGTGCCGGTAGCCACTGTTGGAACTCAGCTTACTCCTGATTTTGTTATCAAGAAAGCCAAACTTCGTGGAGAGCCATCTCAGGGAATGATCTGTGCAGAAGATGAGCTTGGAATAGGTGAAGATCATACAGGAATCATGGTTTTAGAGGGAGACCATACAGTTGGAACTCCCTTTTCAGAATATTTTAAAACATCTTTGGTTTTGGATATTGATATTACAGCTAACCGTCCCGACGCCATGTCCCATTGGGGCGTAGCACGCGAAATTGCTGCTATTTATGGCAAAGAATTTAAAAAAATACCGCTTTCTTTGAACGAAACAGGACCGGCAATTGCAGATATTGCTAAGATCGAGATCGCTGATATTGAAGCGTGTCCAAGATACACAGCCCGTGTTGTACAAAATGTTAAGATCGCTCCCTCTCCTAAGTGGATGGTGGATAGACTCGAAGCTCTTGGTTTACGAAGTATTAACAATGTTGTGGATGCCGCTAATTATGTTTTAATGGAAACGGGACATCCTTTACATACTTTTGATCTGGATATGCTTAAAGGACAGACCATAAAAGTCCGTCGAGCAGAAAAAGATGAAAAAATTGCAACTATCGACCATAAAGAGCGGGAACTATCAGAAGAGATCCTTTTGATCTGTGATGCTGAAGAAGCTATTGCTTTAGCCGGTATCATGGGCGGCACGGAATCCGGAGTATCGGATAAGACCGTGAATGTCCTCATTGAATCGGCTTATTTCGATGCTGCCGTGGTTCGTAAAGGCTCAAAATTACAACAACTATCCACCGATGCATCTAAACGCTTTGAACGCGGTGTGGATCCCAATGAAACCCTTGTATATGCTCAGGATCGTCTGGCTGCGCTTCTTGTGGAACTAGCCGGTGGAACTCTTGCCAAAGGCATGATAGATGTATATCCGGAGCCTATTTCTAAAAAAACTGCCAAATTGCGCATTGATCATGTAAAACGCGTGACCGGTATTGAGATTTCTAAAGAAGATTGTATTAAAACACTCAAGGGATTAGAATTCCTTATTCTTGAAGATAAGGATAATGAATTGACAGTGGAGATCCCTTCTTTTCGTCCTGACGTAGATCGCGAGATCGACCTTATTGAAGAGGTGCTGAGAATTGGGCATCTTGATAAGATACCTTCAATGGGACGTATGAAGATTTCTGTCGCAGAAGAATATGATAAATTTCATCCATTCTTGACAGACCTAAGATCCTTTTTTGTTGGTTTGGGCATGCACGAAGCCGTGAATAATTCATTGATCAATGAAGATATGGCAAACAAGAATATCTGGGCTTATACACCTCTGCGTGTTTTAAATCCTTTATCCAATGAAATGAATATGCTTCGCGCCGATATGATCCAGCCTTTGCTTTCATCCTTGCGTGCAAACGCATTAAAGAAAAGAACAAATATTCGTCTTTTTGAAATGGCGAATGTTATTGAAAAAAATGATCATAGCGATACGAACGCTCTTGAACATTATAATCTTGGTGTGATATGTTCAGCACCTGTATTTGGATTGAACTGGACAAACGAAGATAAAGCAGCTGATCTTTTTTACATGAAAGGTGTATTGGAACAGTTACTATCAACATTAAATTTTAATTATAAGTTGAAAGAAAATACAAGTCGGGACGAATTTGATATTCTTTACGATATCCTTATTCGTAAAACCGTCGTTGGCAAAATAGGTCAATATAAAGCAGATTATTTTGAAAAACTGCAACTACAATATCCCGTTGCGCTTATGGAACTGCAGCTGACAAAGCTGTTTAACTGGTATAATCCACGGAAACAATACACGTCAATTCCACAGTTCCCATCCATTTTCAGAGATATGTCTTTAGTCGTGGATAAAAAATGCAAATCTGCGACAATTCTGAATGAAATAAATCAGAATGGGGGCAAATATCTAGTTGACCTTGCCCTATATGATGTGTACATTGATGATGTAAAATTAGGTAATGATGTTAAAGCACTCTCAATTCGTTTAGAATTCAGGTCCAATGAAATGACCTTGAAAGATAAATTAGTTGATGATGTGATGAATAAATTGTTTGAAAGACTTAAGAAGCAGTATGGAGCTCAACTAAGGTAATGGACATAAGCTCTTTTGAATTATTAGAAAAAAAACTACACCAAGCTTTGGGCATCCTAAAGGATAAACAAGGCGACTCTTCGGATACGGTGATCCTTTCTAAGGATCAGGTAAAGCGTATTACGGAGAAATTGGCACAAATATCGGAGTGGATCGACCATGCAGAAGTATGACCCCGACCCAAACACTGTAGAAATGCAATTTCCTGAATCGAAACGCCTGAAAGTAAGTATTTACGGTCAGGAATTTCCCTTGAAGGGAAATGATCCCGAGTTTATTCACAAGGTAGCAGACTATGTGAATAGTAAAATGATGGAAGTCGGAGCAAATATGCCAGGATCAACTCCTTTAGATAAGATCGCTATCATTGCGGCCTTAAATATCGCCGGTGAATTATTTCAATTGAAGCGTAATAACCAGTCCGCCGAGGAATATCTTCAGGACCATTCTGAAGCTATGATATCTATGATAGATGAATTCCTTAAAATCACCTAAGTTTGACTCCATTTAATTAAAAAGGAGTAGATATGGGACCTTTGGGACCAGGCGTCGTAATTGCTATTGCGGGAGCATCAGCATTATTGGCTGCATTTATTGTCTTTATGATATATCGTTCTAAGATCGGTAGTCTAAAGTTTTATAAATTTGACATGATGGAAAGCGCAAGAAAAGAAGGTGAGACTTTAAAAAAAGAGCTCATTCTTGAAGCAAAAGATCAAGCTTTACAGATCAAGCAAAAATCTGAAGATGAATATAACGAGACATTACGTGAACTTAGGAAATCTGAGCGTGATCTGCAAAAACGTGAGAGTGATCTTGATCGTAAGATCGAGCGCATTGATCAACGTTACGATTCATTGAATAAATTTGATGAAGATCTAAAGAGCAAAGAGAAATACTTAGATAGCAGAGAAACCGAGATCGAGAGATTAATTGATGAACAAGAACTTAAGTTAGAAAGTATAGCCGGTTTATCAAGAGAAGAAGCTAAGCAGACACTCAAGGATTCTCTATATGAAAAAGCCCGGGTTGAAGCTCAGGTTAAGGTAAAAGATATTAAAGAAACCGCTTTGTTAAATGCTAACAAAGAAGCCAAAAAGATTATTATTGAAGCTATACAGCGTTCTGCAACTGATCATACATCGGAATCTACAGTTTCTGTAGTTTCTTTGCCTAACGATCAAATGAAGGGTCGCGTAATTGGTCGTGAAGGCCGTAATATCCGTCATTTTGAAGCATTGACCGGTATTGAGCTGATAGTGGATGATACACCCGAAGCTGTAGTATTGTCGGGTTTTGATCCTGTCCGCCGGGAAGTTGCCAGAATAGCATTGGAAAAATTGATCAGCGATGGTCGTATTCATCCGGCCAGAATTGAAGAGATGATAGAAAAAGCAAGCAAAGAAGTTGAGGAATCAATTATTCATGCAGCCGAAGAAGCTACAATGGAATTACAACTTCCTCCTTTTAATGCTGAAATGATGCATTATATCGGATCCTTAAAATACCGTACATCTTATGGACAAAATATCTTAAAGCACTCCATAGAAGTTGCATGGATATCCGGTTTAATGGCGGCTGAACTGGGGATGGATGGTCAAATGGCTAAACGTGCAGGTTTCTTGCATGATATTGGGAAAGCCATCGATAGAAATGTTGAAGGTACGCACGCCCTTATTGGTGGAGATATTGCAAGACGAAATAAAGAAGACAAGATCATTGTGAATGCAATTGAAGCTCACCATGAAGAAGTGGAAATGATACATCCCATCTCTGCTCTCGTGCAAGCGGCGGATGCTATCAGTGGTTCTCGTCGTGGTGCTCGTGGCCAGACATTGGAAAATTACCTCCACCGCATGGAAAAACTTGAAGAGATCTCAAATAGTTTTAAGGGTGTGAATAAAACTTATGCTATACAAGCCGGTCGTGAAGTTCGCGTGATCGTAGAAGAAAATCAGATCGATGATGCTGCTTCGGATCTATTGGCTGAAGATATTGCAAATAAAATTCAGGCTGAATTGACCTATCCCGGTCAGATCAAAGTAACTGTCCTACGCGAACATCGTTCTATAGGATATGCTAAATAGAGAGAACTATGGAAACAAAGATCTTAAAAGGCAAAGTTGTTGCTGAGGCAGTCAAGGAAAACTTAAAACTCCGGATCGAAGCTCTAAAAAATAAAGGCTTAGTTCCGGGGCTTGTTGTTGTCCTGGTAGGAGAAGATCCGGCATCTCAGGTTTATGTCCGAAATAAAGAAAGGGCGTGTAAAGCGCTTGGCATTTATTCTGAGACAATTCGTCTGCAAGCAGAAACTACGCAGGAAGAATTAAACTCTCTGGTTAATTCCTTGAATAAAGACGATAGATTTCATGGCATTCTTGTGCAGATGCCTTTACCTAAACATTTGAATGAAATGGAAATAATTGAAGCTATTTCCCCTTCTAAAGATGTGGATTGTTTTCATCCTATGAATGTGGGAAGACTGGTGCAGGGGCAAGCCAGATTATTACCCTGTACACCCGCCGGCATTGTTGAAATACTAAAGTATTACAATATACCGACTCAAGGGAAACATGTGGTGGTGATAGGTCGTTCAAATATTGTTGGCAAACCAATGTTGAACCTGATGTATCAAAAGTCTGAATATGCCAATGCAACTGTGACTATTTGTCATACAGGCACTAAAGATATTAAAACTCACAGCTTGCAAGCTGATATTCTGATTGTTGCAGCGGGCGTAGCTGAAATGATAGATCCTGATATGCTAAAAGAGGGTGCAGTGGTCATAGATGTTGGCATTAATCGTGTTGACGATCCTTCTCGTGAAAAGGGATATCGTTTAGCAGGTGATGTGGCCTTTGAAGATGTTAAAGATCGTTGTTCTGCTATCACTCCTGTGCCCGGTGGTGTAGGCGTAATGACAATAGCAATGTTAATGAAAAATACGGTTCTGGCGGCAGAAGATATTTTTAATAAGTAAAAAATATGGCAAATAAAAGATCAATACGATACCTAATTGTATTTATTCTGATTCTATTAATCGGGTCAACCGGTATCTTTTTAACAAAAACAGATGCCGGTTTTACTATTGTATATAGAATTGTAAAAAATCAATTAGATCGCCAGCATGGCCATGATCTGTCCATTGAAAATATAAGCACTAAAATACAGTGTAGTTTGCAGGCTGATAAAATAGCCTTCTCGAATGCAGATTCTTCCTTGGTTATTAAGGTAGATACCTTAAATATAAATTTCAGTGGAATATTTGAACTTTTGGGACGTCGTCATCTTGATAGTCTTATTATCATTGAACCTGAAGTTTTTATCACGATAAAGGACGCTCAAGATACAGTTGAATTTGGCGAAATCAATTTTCCTCAATTTTTGATAAATAGCATTAAAGTTGAGCGTGCTCGTTTACATGTACAGACTCCCGATACCTTGGTCCAACAAAGTATTGATCATCTAGAGTTCTGTTATTCCGGGAAGAAAAAAGAAGCCCAGATAAACATTAAGCAATTAGATCTTGAAAATACATCTTTGGGAATTAAAATTGCAGATCTCTCATCAGAACTTACAATAAAACACAATATTGCAAAGTTAAGAGACCTGAATTTTAAATTGAATGATTCAAAAGTTACGGCTCAGGGGAAGATCCGCTATGTTGATCCTTTACGTTTTAAACTATCTCTCCACCTGGAAGAGCTTCAATTGGATAAGTATGTAGAGTTACCTTTTGTCCATAAAGATGATAAGATCGATATGAATTTGGATATTCTTGGGGATTTTAAAGAATTTAATGCTATTTTAGATCTTCAGGGTACTGTTAACAATACACCAATATTAGAGTCAAACATTGGCCTTGAATACAAAGATAATTATTTGCATCTGCTAGATGGGGCATTCATTAACGCTGATAATAAGCTTTCCTTTTATGGTTCTTATGGATTAAAGGATCAATACTTATCCCTATCGCTCATTCCTCACAAGTTTCGTCTTTCCGATTGGCTAAATAATATGCCTGATTTTGATGCTCGCGGTTTTTTTAATGCAAATGGATATATTAATTCCCGAATTGATATGAATTATAATATTGATTGTTTTGATCTCTATGGTTTAAGCAAAACCTCGTTCACCGGAAATGTGGAATTTAATTCTTTGGATGAGATCATATTAGATTCAAGTAATCAGATTGTTTTACCTGGGGGGCTTTTGAAAGTAGAGGGATCCATCAATGATCTGACAGAATTTGATTTGAATATTAATGGTGATATTGATCGTATTTCCGGACTTGATATCGCCGAGTTGTCCCATTTTGACTTGGTGAATATGGATCTGACTTTAAAGCTGGATGGCGAAATAAAAGATCCTCATATCCAGATGAATTTTAATCTGGATACCTTGGATATTGGAAAGATTAATCTGAATGATTTAACGGTATCGTTTTTTTCCAAGAATACAATTTCGGAACCCGGTGGCGCTTTACTTATTACTATGAAAGAAGTAAATCTTGATTCTCTGAAATTAGGGTCCATTCAAAGCTATGTGTATATGCGAGAAGATCTGATAAAGTTGGATTATTTAGATATTATTCATGAAGATTATAATTTAAGTTTAGCTGGTAGCATCAGAGATTATAAAGAATTTAAGATCAATAAAATGCAGGGCGTTTATCGGGGTGAAGATGTTTATCTCTTGGACCCCGTGACTTTTGAACGTTTAGATAATGCCTATTCTTTATCAAGATATGACATCCTTTTTCGTGATGCACTTTTATCTGGTTTTCTAAACATGAATGGCGATAGCCTTGAAGGTTCTTTTAATATTGCCGGTGCTGAGCTAAATTCCGTACCTTTGCTTTCTACAATAGTCGATAGCGTTGAAGGTCTATTGGATTTGAATGTTGATATCAGCGGATTTGTAAATGATCCGCAGATTGATATGGATTTACAATTAAAACGAGCATTCGCATTTGGACTTAAAGCTCAAATGATAAGTTCAAAAATTAATTATTCAGATTCTTTGGTTTTAATACATGATTTTAATTTAGAAGTCGATAATGAAAGAAGCATTGAGTTTTACGGGCAGATCCCATTGAGTATCAGTTTCGCATCAGATAACATTGTTGATTTTTTACCCGAAGACTCTATGCTTGTAGAATTAAAATTCAATAAAATGAGATTGAAAAAATTACTGCCATTTTTCTTGACTGATATAAACATTTATGGTGAATTAGATGCTCTTGGAAGTATTAAAGGTACCTTCAATGATCCTCTGATAAATGGTCAATTATTTGCTTATGATCCTCAGATCGATGCTATTTCCATGGATTCTGTTATCGCAGATTATCATTATAGTAATGAGCGCATCTTTTTTAATGATGTGGAACTCTTTACCAACAAGGGCTATTATCAGGGGAACTCTAATTTTTATATAGACCTTCGTTTTCAGAGCACTTCGGAACGATTTCAAGCGGATTCATCCCTTTATGCCTATATAGAAGGGAATGATGATGAGCTCATATATTTAACACCATATTTAGGCTTTGTTGAATCCTTTAGCGGAAAAATGTACACAGAACTTGAAATAATGGGCAACTTTAATGAGACTAAAAAGCATGGCAAAGTAAAAATAAATGAGACTGTGCTTGTGATCGATATTCTTGGGAACGAAATCAGGAATATTAATGGTGAACTAATCCTTAAAGATAATATAGCAGATGTTAATCTGAGAGGTCTATTACCAGGCCAAAATTATTTTCTGGCAAGCATGTTCAGGACTGATGAAACTGATAGGAATTTTTCTATAAATGGAAGCATGGATATGACTAATTTGATCTCGCCTGTATTTGATTTGAAGCTCAAGGGAGACCAAATGTCAATTCTGACTCTGGATGAAAATATTAATCTTACAACAGGTATTGTTGACTTAGACATTACAGGTAGAGATACACTGGAAGTACGAGGAGATGTAACTATTCAAGAAGGATCCATAGAATATGATTTTAATAGATCCCCATCTCCTGCAACTGCTTCACAAGCTTACAGTCAGGACATGAAAACATCCTACTCAATTAATGCTATGATAGATAAAGTCTATTTCAGGAATCAGTTATTGGATGTTACCCTTAACGGAGAGATGGTTTTACAGAAATTTCCCAATGAATCCGCTACAAGATTGGGTGGGGAACTTGAAGTAACAGAAGGGTTTTTTAACTACTGGGCATCTGTCTTTGTTCTTGAACAAGGATCCAGTCTTATTTTAGATCAATTTGAAAATAATCATCAACTTAATTTTACAGCGACTAAAGAAATCCGAAATAATACAATTATTGCTTCCATTACCGGGGAATTAAATAATCCCGAAATAAATTTTACAGATGAAAACAGCGAAATGTCACAAGCGCAGATCGTTCAGGCTTTATCCGTCGGAGAAATACAGGATGTACTGACTAATGTAGGTTTTGGTAGTAACCCTGATGGAGGAAAAAGAATCAATCTTTCTTCAGCCACCAATGCATTGCTTACTTTAGCTGAAATTCCTATAGAGCAACAAGCCCGACAGATAGGGGCTGCCGGTGGTTTGGATCGCATAGATATTAAAGGCGGAACTAACGGCGCATATATTGATGAAACAACCGCTTTGGTCATTGGTGGTCGTATTGGAAGAAATTTTTATTTGACTTATGAAGCTTCGCAGGCCAATCTTATGAATATGGAATTTGAATACAGATTAAATAATCGTCTATCCATTATTGGTGCTGCGGATGAGAAAAAAGTAGAAGGTGCAGTCCGCCTGAGGGTGCAATATTGATGAAAGATCTTAGGAAAATATTAGTTCTTTTATTTGTCTTTGGTATAGCTTATGCCGGAACAGATATATACGAGGGTAAAAAAATATCTAAGATCCATATCGAGGGAAATGAAAGATATTCAAGCTCTTATCTCAAAAAACAGATCGATATAAAATCTGCTTTATTTTCTAAGGCAATGTCGAATATTAATGATGCTTTTATTAAAGATCAGGCAGATAAAATAGAAAAATATTACAAAAGCGAAGGTTTTATAAAATGTACTGTGAGAGATTCTTTGGCTAAAGTAAGTGAAGATCATTTTCATCTTTATTTTTTGATTGAAGAAAATGAAAGGTATTATATTGGTCAGAGTTCATACGATCTTAGACTCCGCTCAGTTGATATCGAAGGAAATAAGACCTTTAATGATAGACAGCTTAAGCGATATATTCAAATAAAACCCGTTTTATCTCGTCGTGCAATGGGGCGTGTAAATAGGCGCTATATTAAATCTCAGGCAAAAAATCTCAAGAATTACTATGTGTCCGAAGGCTTTTTAAATTGCCAGGTTCGCGATTCTCTTGTCATAAGTGAAAACAAAAAATTGCATCTGTTTTTTAAAGTCAAAGAAAAAGAAAGATATTATGTAAAACAGATCAGAGTGGAAGGCAATACCTTATTAAGTGATGCAGAAATATTAAATATACTGGGACTTAAGGTCAGGGAACCCTTCAGACAATTTATTTATTACAATAATTTCAAGAAAATTTTAGCGCGTTATTCCGAGTTAGG
The DNA here is from genome assembly GCA_964572745.1 of uncultured bacterium. GTDB lineage: Bacteria > Fidelibacterota > Fidelibacteria > Fidelibacterales > Fidelibacteraceae > M50B103. Next base: position 26,609 of record CAZNFT010000009.1, on the reverse strand, counting down.
TCATCCTTATGCAGAAATTCGAGAAGAATACGAGTGGGGAACAGACCTTGAAATTAAGATCATTATAGATGAAGATGTTAAATACTCTGTTAAAAATATTAGCTTGGAAGGCAATAAAGAAGTCCATGAACCTTTTATTCGCAAACATTTTGAAATTGCGGAATCTAAGGCATTTGACCAAGAGGATATTCGAAGAACTCAGGACAGGATCTATGAAATGGGTGCTTTTTCTTCTGTTAATATTGTACCTGTCAATCGTGATACAAGTAAACAAGAGCTTGATCTTAAGGTCTCTGTTATTGAGAGTAAACCTCGCCGTTTTGATATTAAGTTTGGTGGTCGTCAGGGTTATACAGATAAAATGTCCTATTCTTCATTATTCCTTGAGCCGGAATGGACACATAAAAATTTATTTCACAGGGCACATAGACTTAAAGCTAGTGCCTCTTATGATGCGATCTTTCATAATTATAGTCTGGATCACAAGGTATATTCCGAAATGGCTTACACCGTTCCCTGGTTGTATTTTTTAAGACTTCCTACGACTTTTAAGCTCTATTATGATAGAGACACCTATGATCCTTTTGAAGAGACTGAGTCCACGGTAATTGATACTTTGGAAAAAGGTGAGATTCGCACAGATTACGGTATCGATCTGTCCTCTATCTGGCGTTATAACAGGAATACTTATACACGATTCTCATTATCACTTCGTAATGTTCGTTCGGAATTAAACAATATTGCATCAAAATTTGAGCCTCAGGTTGAGATTGGTTTGCAATCTCGTATTGATAATCGTGATTCCTTTATTTATCCTACAAAAGGATGGAACATTCTTGCTTATGCTGGGTATGTTTTAGGTACGGAAACGAGATATTTTAGATTGGAAAGTTCAGTTAACACTTATTTTCCCATCACACGCCGTACTGTACTTGCAAGCAGATTAGAATTGGGACAGTTTTTTGATAGAGATAGCATAGCCGCGCAGGACCTTTATCAGTTGGGTTCTGAGACAACGGTAAGAGCCTGGAGCAAGTCAATAGGAAACGATTATGAACTTGCCAGTGGTGATACGATCAAAGCCGGTAAAGCAAAAGTTTTAGCTAATATTGAATTGCGGCAGGATCTTTTTTGGAATTTTGGGGTAGATGTGTTTATTGATGCCGGGCGACTGAATGATGATATGAGTGGGATCTTTAACTGGAGTTCGTATTTTGTGAATACCGGTTTTGGTATTTATTACCGTACACCCATTGGTCCGATTCGTCTTGAGCTTCCAGTAATCATAAATGATCCTCGCCCCGGATATGATCAATTGAAAATAAGCTCGATATGTTTTGGAGTTTTATTTGCCTTCTAAGAACAAATAATTATAAATTAGCCAATTGAAATTCAGGAGTTATGAAAAATGAAAAAACAACTATTCACACTTTTAATGGTCAGCCTATTGATCTTTTCCTGTTCAGATAATCGAACTGCTGAGCAAATGTTTCAGGCAGGTAATGAATTATATGCCCAGGATAAAGTAAATCGTACGATTAAAATCTACGATAAATTATCAAATACCTATCCGGATGACCCTTTAGCTGTTAAAGCATTATATCGTGTAGCTGAGATCTATGCTAGCGATATGCAGGATTTTGAAAAGTGCGTTGAAAAATTTAATTATATTTCGAATGAATATCCTTCACATCCCGATGCTCCAAAAGCACGGTTTATGGCAGGTTACACTTTAGCGAATATCATGATAGATCTTGAACGAGCTAAAGTTGAATATGAACAGTTTTTACGTGACTATCCCGAACACTCGCTCGCTGAATCTGTAGAATTTGAATTGCGTAATCTGGGCAAATCCCTTGATGAGATAGATGAACTCAAAGGTATCATGAAAAGTAATGACGAATAAATGAGGTTAGCATGAGTTTTGATCTATCATTATTAAATGAACAGATACAGAAAGAAAGCGTATTTTTAGATTCTATTCAGGCTGAATTACGTAAAGTCCTTATCGGCCAGGAAAAAATGGTCCAACGCCTTTTAATTGGTTTATTGGCCGAAGGACATATATTGCTGGAAGGTGTGCCGGGTCTGGCTAAAACATTAGCAGTTAAATCTTTGGCTCAGGCAATCCAGACAACTTACCATCGTATTCAGTTTACACCAGACCTTTTGCCTTCTGATCTTATTGGTACTTTAATTTACAATCAGAGAGAGGCTTCTTTTGAGGTCAAAAAAGGTCCTATTTTTGCCAATATCATTTTAGCGGATGAGATCAACCGTTCACCTGCAAAAGTTCAGGCAGCTTTGTTGGAAGCTATGCAAGAAAAACAAGTTTCCATCGGTGATACAACTTATAAACTTACTGAACCTTTTTTGGTCCTGGCAACACAAAACCCCATTGAGCAGGAAGGTACCTATCCTTTGCCCGAAGCACAGGTCGATAGATTTATGCTCAAGGTTAAAATAGATTATCCCAGCAAGGAAGAGGAAATGAAGATCTTGTCTTTACTTACATCTAATACTCTTCCTGAAGTGATACAAGCAGTTGTAGAAGCTAAACAGATCATGACTGCTCGAGACGTTGTTCGCTCAATTTATGTAGATGAAAAGATCCATAAATATGTTACAGACATTGTGTTCGCCACAAGATATCCCGAGAAGTATGGCGTTAATTCCACCGCAAGCCTTATCGATGTTGGTGCTTCTCCTCGTGCTTCAATTAATATGGTTCTTGCGGCAAAAGCTCATGCTTTTTTGCAACACAGGGCCTATGTAACACCTGAGGATATTCGCGAAATTGGAATGGATGTATTGCGTCACCGTGTTCTGCTCTCATTTGAAGCCGAAGCGGAAGAGATCACGGTAGAAGATGTCATTCAGTCAGTGTTTGATACTATACCGGTACCTTAATGTTATCGCACGAGATCTTAAAAAAAGTAAAACAAATTGAGATCCGGACACGAAGCATAGTTAATGACGTGTTCTCGGGAGAATATCGTTCCATTTTTAAAGGAAAGGGCATGTCTTTTTCTGAAGTGCGTGAATATCAACCGGGCGATGATGTTCGTACCATTGATTGGAATGTTACTGCTCGCCAGAATAAACCCTATGTGAAGGTTCTGGAAGAAGAACGCGAATTAACAGTTTATTTTTTGGTTGATGTTTCTGCATCGGGTCGCTTTTCTTCTACATCTCGTTTCAAAAGCGAAATAGCCGCCGAAATTTGTGCCGTATTAGCATTCTCAGCTATTCGTAACGGTGATAAAGTTGGACTTTTAAATTTTACCGATGAAGTTGAAAAATATCTATCACCACGTAAAGGTAAGGCTTATGCCATGCAGGTAATTCGTGAGGTTTTGTTTGGCGAATATGAGGCAAAGGCGACGAGTATTGAAAATGCTTTACACTTCCTTTCAAAGGTCGCTCATAAACGTAGTATTGTTTTTTTACTCTCAGATTTTTACGATACTGATTTTAATTCCGCTTTAAAGGCTGTTGGTAATCGCCACGATCTTGTTATGATCAATATCGTAGATCCTTTAGATAAAGAATTGCCAAATATTGGCATGTTGCCGGTTTACGATGCTGAAACCGGTCAGCAATTAGTCATTGATACCAGCATCAGATCGATCCGTGAAGACTATGCTGCCCAATATATTCAGCGGGCTGAGGATCTTAAAAAAATGAGTCGTAAAAATAAAGTGGATCTGATTACCATTAATACAAATGAATCTTATGTAGAGCCTTTAAGCCGTTTTTTCAAGAATAGAGGAAAGCAACAGACACGATGAAAAAAATAGTTTACATGCTTTTATTACTATCTTTTGCATTTTCTGCTAAGCCAGACGTTGATTTGCAAGTTGAGGAAAAAACTTATCATATTGGTGACAGAATATTCCTGGAATATCAGATAAGAGCAAGTGATAAATACCTTTTTCTTTTACCTGATCCCAAAGATTTTTTTCAAGATGTTCTGCTTATTTCGGCTGATAAACATCAAAGATTTAAGCGTGGAAAACAATTTCTTAAGCTAAATGCCGAGATTGTTTCATTCGATACGGGTTTTGTGCATATTCCTCCCATGCCCGTCATTACTACGGATTCAACGGGAATGGCAAATCCTGATACACTATTTACACCCGAAAAATATATTTACATTTATTCGATTCTTGATAGTGGCTCAAGTCCTATTGCAATGAATGCACCACTGCCTTTAGCTTTGATGACCTGGTGGGAATTCTTGATAGCCTTGCTATTGCTGGCTATAGCTGTATTTCTTTTGATATTTGGCTTAAAATATCATCGAAATAAAGTCGAAATTGAAGAAGTAATATGGGTATCTCCCTACGAAAAGGCCGAACATCTTTTAAATGAATTAGAAAAGAAGCAATATCCTGAACACCAAGAGTGGAAAATATTTTACTTAGAACTTACCTATATTATCCGCGATTATTTCGAGAATATATATTATATTCATTTGCAGGAATTGACAAGATCCGAACTCTTAGCTGTTTTATCGGAGTATCTTAAAGCTGATAAAATGCAAGCTTTGGAAGAAATGTTTTCCTATGCGGATCTGGTAAAATTTGCTAAGGCCATGGCTACAGCTGACCATTGCAGGCGCCATATAGAAATTTTAAGAGAAATAATTAGCGAAGGAAAAATTAATGAAGCAGAAGCAATGGATTAAAGTGCTTACTGTCTGGGTACTGTATGTGTCCTTGCATTTTACCTATGAATATATACCTTGTGGATTAACGCAGCTTTTAGCTTGCCCTCAGGAAACATTATTTCATCACATGAAAATGGCCTTTTTTGTGTATTCATTAGTCAGTTTTGTTGAGTATTTTATTCTTAAGCCTTTTTCTAAAGAAAGTTTTATCTCTTCAAGAATGATCTCTGCTATCTTGATCTCATATCTTTCATTCGTAATATGGATATTTGTGCCACTTGTTTTTGGTCCTATCCATCAAGTATGGCTCGAAATCCTTTATTCAAATCTTGTTTTGGGGTCTAGCCTTGCAGCTACAATTTATCTTGAAACATCTATAGAGAAGATCAGTTTTAATAAAAAACTGACAAGCGTAATCATAGCGATATATTCTATTGTTCTGATCGTATTTATCCTAGCTGCTTTTACTACGCCTGATATAGAAATTTTTGCACCCTACGGACACGGGCATTAATTAAGGGAGTGTTATGTTAAAAATCGACAAGATCTCAAAAGCATTTACCGGTGTTAAGGCCGTTAATAAAATATCGCTACACATACCCGAGGGCGAAGTATTTGGCTTTTTAGGGCCGAATGGTGCAGGAAAGACCACCACTCTTCGTATGATCATGGATATTCTTCAGCCGGATAGCGGCACGATCAGGATAAACGATCAGCTAAGTACAAAATGTGATCATAAATATGTCGGTTATCTTCCCGAAGAACGCGGTATCTATCAAAAGGCTAAAGTGCAGGAAGTTGTGGAATATTTTGCAAAATTAAAATCTGTTTCTTCATCTGAAGTTAAGTCAAGAACTGAGAAGTGGTTAAAAAAACTTAAGATCAATGATCTGGCAAATAAAAAAGTGGAAGAGTTATCGAAAGGGAACCAGCAAAAAGTTCAATTCATTATTGCTGTGATCAATGAACCGGCTCTGATGATCTTTGATGAACCTTTTACCGGTCTGGATCCTATTAATCAGATTTTGGTTCGGGATATTATCTCAGAATTTAAGTCACAAAATAAAACTGTAATACTGAGCACTCACCAAATGGCAAAAGTTGAAGAAAATTGCGATTCAATGTGCCTGATTCATAAGGGGGAGATCGTAGCTCAGGGTAAGGTGGCTGATATTAAGAATGAATATGGCGGATCTCTGGACAAAGCTTTTATACAATTGACAGGAGGTCCAGATGAATAAGACCCTTATTGTTGCACAATGGGAATTGAAACGGGGCTTAAGATCTAAAGCTTTTATATTTTCTTTATTTATGCCTTTTATTGTATTGATGTTTTCTATTCTTCCAACCATTTTTGCGATGAACTCCAAAATTGAATCAAAAGATATTGGGATCATTGATCAGGGGAATGCAATATATTCCGAACTTTCCAAGCACTTAAAATCTCAAATTATTACCTCTGAGGGCGAAGCCGCTTATACTATTCAAGAATATCAAACTACGCCGACTAATCATGATGTTCTTGTTGAATCTTTAGTTGCTGATGATATTGTATCCATCGTTCTTGTCATTGAACCCGATTTTAAAAATAATGCTCAAGTGAATATATATCATAGTGATGCAGTGGGGCTGGAAGAGATCTCTCAAGTCCGCCGTGCTATTAAGCAGTTTTCAATGGAAAAAAGGATAGTTGCTTTAGGTATGACAAAAGAAGATATGGATTATGTTCTGGAGTCTCCTGATGTGACCGTTTTTGAAGTAAGTGATGCGAGTGGTGCCACACAAAGTAATCTTTTAGTTCGATATGCCGTACCCGGTATTTTTTTATGGTTACTTGTCATGGGTATTGTGATGAGCTCCTCTATGTTGATTTCGGGCGTTATTGAAGAACGCTCAAATCGTATCATCGAAATAATGATGTCCAGTATTAAACCAAATCAGCTTATGGCCGGTAAAATTTTAGGTATTGGTATGTTGGGTATTGTGCAGATCACTTTTTATTTGCTCATTGTTTTAATTCTTACTCTTTTTGGCTCATCCTTTACAGAGATAGATATAAGTGCTGCAGAAGTATTTACGCCAAAGATTATCCTTTACTTTATTTACTTTATCATGGGATATTTTATGTATGCTTCTCTCTATGTAAGTTTGGGCTCACTATACGATAATGAACGCGATGCCTCACAATCAGTTGGCTTTTTATCACTTTTTGCTATTATACCTATTATGTTAATTCAGCCAATCATGATGAATCCCGATACGCCTCTGGCCGGTATTTTATCATTTATTCCCCTGACAACACCTTTTATGATGATCTTAAAAATAGGTATGCTTTCTGCTCCTCTCTGGGAAGTGCTCCTAATGATGCTTTACTTACTGGCTTGGATCATTTTGATCGCATGGATGGGATCAAAGATATTTAGGACAACTCTTTTGATGTATGGGAAGCGCGCAACATTGAAAGAAATAATTCAGTGGATTCGATCATAAATATTAATATCACATTGTAGAAAAATTCACTATATTTATCAGGAAAATAATAAAGGAGAATATATGTCACAACTAACAGTCGAAGTCACGGATCAAAATTTCCAGACCGAAGTACTAGGAAACCCATTACCAGTCATTGTGGACTTTTGGGCACCTTGGTGTGGACCCTGCCGTATGATCGCTCCAAAATTGGAAGAGATCGCAAAAGATTATGAAGGTAAAGTTGTTATTGCCAAGGTCAATGTTGATAATTCGCCCATGGTAGCCGGACAATTTGGGATCAGATCTATCCCTACTTTACTTTTTGTAAAGGATGGAAAGGTAATGGAGCAGGTGATAGGGAATGTTCCCAAAGGGGACCTCGAAGCCACCTTAAAGAAATTACTCTAAGTTAAATAACCCGGGGAAATCCTCGGGTTTTTATTATATGAAAACTATTAGTTTAAAGATCACTGTCATGGGGCATGTACAAATGGTCGGCTTTCGCTGGTTTGCAAAGCGGCAGGCAGATATTCTTGGAATAAAAGGCTATGCAAAGAATACCAGCCGGGGAGAAGTCGAGATCCTGGCTCAGGGTGACAGCGAACTTATGCCTCAGTTTTTGGACTACATGAAAATAGGCCCATCTCGTGCCAGAGTCAATCGTTTACAAAAAGAAGACATGATAACAGATAAAATATATGATAACTTTTTAATAAAAATGTGAATATTATGGATTTAAAAATAGCATTAGCTCAAAGCAATTTTACCCTAGGTGATATTAAAGGCAATGCCGAAAAGATCAAGAGGGACATTGCTGAAGCTGAAATGAAGAATGCTGATATGATTGTATTTCCCGAATTGGCTTTATGTGGATATCCGCCATTGGATCTTCTCCTTGAAAAAGAATTTATTGATACCAATGAAAAAATGATCCGGGAGATCGCGCTTTCTATAGAGAATATTGTCGCCATTGTGCCTTATGCCAGACGAAAAAATAACAATCTTTGGAATGCTGCCGCTATTATTCAAAACGCTAAGATTCATTCTCATGTTCATAAAAATCATCTGACTAGCTACGATATTTTTGATGAAAAAAAATATTTTGCTTCTAGCAAAGATACAAGGCCAACTGAACTAAGTATTAAAGGCAAGAATTACAAACTAGGCATTCAGATAGGTGAAGATCTTTTAAATGAAACTCACAAGAATAAGATCAGGCAGGAATTGATAGATCAGGGCGCTGATATTATTTTAAATCTATCAGCTGCTCCTTTTAAGCTAGGCAAGAATGATGACCGTATTGCTTTAGTCAGCGAACAGGTCAAAGAAGCCAAAATTCCTTATCTTTATTGTAATTTAGTAGGTGGGCAAGGTGATCTCATTTTCGATGGCAATAGTTTTGCAATAGATGCTAAGGGTCTTCTTTCTTCTCATTGTTCAGCTTTCCAGGAAGACTTAGCTTATTGTCATTTTATCGATAAGGTCACTCAAACTCATGTAAAGGTACCTCAAATAGGTCCCCTGGAAAGTTTAAGACTTGCTCTGGATCTTGGTATTAAAGATTATTTTCATAAAAGCGGTTTTAAAACTGCTGTCATAGGTCTGAGTGGTGGAATTGATTCGGCTTTAGTTGCTGTATTAGCCGCCGAAGCTTTGGGTGCTGAAAATATTTATGGGATAGCATTGCCCTCGCAGTTTTCTTCTAATCATTCCATTGAAGATGCTAAAAAGTTGGCAGAAAATCTAGGCATGCCTTTTGACCTTATCAAAATAAAACCCATGTACGATACATTTTTAAAAGCCTTGTCCGGACAATTTGCCGGAAGCCCTTTTGGTCTTGCAGAAGAAAACTTGCAGGCACGGATTCGGGGAAGTCTTTTAATGTCCGTAGCCAATAAAAAGAATTCACTCCTCTTAACAACCGGTAATAAAACCGAAATCGCTTTGGGCTATTGCACACTTTATGGCGATATGTGTGGAGCTTTGGCGCCTCTTGCCGACTTGAATAAATTAGATGTCTATGCCCTATCCCGTCATCTCAACGAGCAATATGGCTATGATGTGATCCCTCAGAATACGATTGATAAAATACCTTCTGCAGAATTAGCAGACGATCAATATGACCCATTTAATTATGACGTGATCTCTCCACTGGTGGATCAATTATTAGCAAATGATGCTCTTGAGGACATTATCGCTAAAACCGGTGATAGAGAGCTTGTCCTTAAAACAAAACGCATGATCAGGCTGAGTGAATATAAACGCTGGCAAGCCGCGCCGGCTTTAAGAGTTAATTCAAAAGCTTTTAGCCGTGGACCTATTATGCCCTTGGTGAATAAGTTTAGGGAGCAGGGACCAGAAATCAGAGACCAGAAATCAGAGATAAGAAACGAGTAAGCCTTTGGCGGTGAACTGTAGTGAATCCACCTTCGCGAGGGTAGGTTTTGGCTCACAATTATTTCTGTTCAACCCCACTGGGGCTGAAGGCGGTTTTTCGTCTCACGATTTAAGATTTATTGGTTTATCGTTCATCCTTATTCTCAAACTCAAGCTATTTATTTATCAAGCATCAACTATCAACCATAAAAATAAAAAAATAAAGCGTTTAGCAGCTTAGGTAGAAAGCTGAACATCAACAATTATTAGTGAGAAATGAATTAAAAAATCTATATTATGTAAACTTTCTTGGGTCAAGGTTGGGTCAAGGTTGACCCAACCTTGACCCAAGATTTGTTCAAAAATTGAACACAAGCTCAAGTACTAACTTCCATTTTAAGTCATCAACCATCAAGCACAATCTCAATAGATTCTTCTAGCCTTCGCCACTAATTCTCCTTTTGTTTTTACTGGATAAAAAGGCTTGGGCCGGCACGGTGCTGAAGCTCAGGATGAGAAATTAAGGCTTTATAGCAAATTATACTCAGCACAAGATGTTTTTCCCCTTTCATTTCCGATTCTTCCGAGCTTCTCGACGCTCCGCATCGTCCAATCTTCCCAGGAGCTCACAAACCACAGCACTTCCTCCTTTGCTAAGGTTTTGTAGATATACTTTTGTCTTATTTTTGTGACCCTTGTCACATAAATATTCTCCCTATGGATTTTAGATAATAATTATTTTATATTCTTTCTGATCGAGGGGGATCATGAGTATAGATTTTGCTAAAGCGCCTGCTTTAAGGTATTTGCTCTATTTTTGTTTAGGTCTTATTCTAAGTTCATTTTGGGACATTTCTTTATTTATTCTTGCCATTTTATTAGTGCTGGATCTTATTCTTATCGCCATTTTCCATCAGCGTGCTATGGCAAATTATTTATTTATTTTATGTATCATTTTGACTGCCATCTTGCGCTTTTCGCTGGCAAATGAGCTTTATAATGAAAAACTACAGCTAAGTTTTGAGGGAGAGGAAAAAGTATTGACCGTGCTCAGTCAAAAATCAGATCCTTACTATATTAAATCATATACTGTTGAAGTTGATAAGCTCAAGGGAACACTTTATGCCCGCAAGGATATGCCTATCTTGATACCCGGTAAAAGTTATAGAGTTAGTTCCATGGATTGCAGAGCTATAGAGCCTCCGGTAAATCCCTATGTTTTTAATTATCAGAAATATGCGAGATCTAAGGGCATATCTCATTCTTTTAGAGTCAAAAAGAGAACAAGTTTCGAAGATTTAGGTGTTAAAGATAAACTGAGGTATAAGGCATTTAATATTAGGACTGATATTTCTACTCGCTATTTATCATGTCTTGGCATAGAAAAGGGATCATTGGTCAATGGTTTGCTATTGGGGCTAAAATCGGAGATACCTGAGAATCTTGCAAGTTTGTTTAAAAAAATGGGAATATCGCATCTCTTAGCCGTATCGGGATTGCATGTGGGCTTGATTATGATGATCATTTATCAGCTCTTGCAGGTTTTTAGTATCCCAAGAATTCCCCGATGTTTAATGATTATAGCTTTTTTGATTTTTTATAGTATTCTCACCGGAGGAAGCGCTTCTGTTGTAAGATCTTCGCTTATGTCTTCGATGCTTCTTTTGGCACCTCTATTGAAAAGAAGATATAATGGCATGAATGCCGTTGCCACAACGGCAGTGATATTGTTGTTGATCAATCCCTTTTTTCTGAATGATGTAGGTTTTCAGTTTTCTTTCTCGGCTGTTTTTGGCATTCTTATCGCATACCCAAAATTCCGCGCTTTGATCTCTATGAAGAACAAACCTGTTCTCATAGTATATATCTGGGACATGCTGGCAGTTTCATTTTCTGCTGCAATGTTTACAGCTCCTATAGCCATGTTCTATTTTAATAGTCTCCAAGTGGCATCTATGGCACTGAATTGTCTGGTAATACCTTTGACCTCGCTGGTTATGATCTCCGCTATCATTTGTCTGCCATGTTTATATTTACCCTCATTTATATCGGATATTTTTTTGCATGCGCTGGATCTTTCCCTGGAGTGTTTTAGAGCAGTGCTCAGACTGGCAGCAAGATCAGGAATATGGACTCTGCAAGTATCGTCTTATTGGAAAGCTATATATCTTGGTGTTTTTGTGATCATCCTGCTTTGGATCATTTTTGAAAATAAAAAAAGGAAAATCATTCTGACTTTTGTTTCTGTGCTAAGTTTTTCTTTGATGTTTTTTGTTCAATCTCGTCCCGAATTCATCATTCTTGCCTTAGAAAGGGGGAAATGTGCTATTTACAGAAAAGGCCAAGAGGCTTTACTTATTAATACGGGTGCTGTAAAATTTGGGTCAAATGATCTTGATAGAACTATTCAACCAATTCTTGAACATTTTGGAATTAATAGCGTAGATGTAATAATTACAGAAAACATTAAACAGAAAACAGGAAATATTTCGAGAGTAAAAAGGGAATACAGCGATTGTTTGATATACTTTCCGGGACCGCTTTCTGAGACAGAAAGGAAGTATGAGATCGTGGAAAAGGATAGCAGCATAGTTTTTGCCGGCGATAGCATAAAACTTGTTTACAAAGATAAAAAATTAGATGTTTTAATGAGCTTTGCTGCCAGACCTTTATATCTTAAAAATGAGGTATCAGATCCATTGGCAGAGATCCCTATCGATGAATTGAGATCCAAGGCATTACACTATCGTTTTTTTGGAATAATACGACAAGAAATAGATTAATACTTCCAAGTCAGAACTAAATTCCATATATTTTTGATATATACTAAATCAGAAAGGAATAGAATGAAAAAAATTATTTATTTATTGGTGAGCTTACTATTGATCAGCTCCTGTAGTACTAACTATAGGAAATATGATTATAACCAATATTTTCAGACGAATGAACCCTTTGTAACAGTCGATACTGAAGAAGAAGCGGCACGACATATTGCTAGAAAGTTAGCACGGGCATTCCGTAAAGCCCCACAGCAAAACATTGCTATTTTAAATTTTACCGATGAATATGGCGATCGTTTGAACAGAGGTGTATTTTTTGCAGATATGGTTACATCGAGTCTTTTATATTATAGAAATCCACGAGTTGTAGAGCGAGACGGTTTATATGAGATCGTTAAAGAACAAGAGTTATCGCAGACAAATTTAATTTCAAATCGCGGTACGGAATTATATCAATTAGTCCAGGCTGATTATATTATGAGTGGTCGTATTCTTCGTAGTCGCCAAGAAGATATGATATCTGTACGTTGTTTCCGGGTTGGAACGGGGGAGGTTGTTTATGCTTCAACCATTAATATTGATTATACCCCTGATCCGCTGCCAATTCGTCCGCAAATATATCCGGGTCCCGGCCCATATCCATACGATCCCGGTGATAAAGATATTATTATAATTGATAATTCGGGTTCTAACGATAATACAGAAGTAGGAAAAAAAGTCGATCAGACCGAAGATGCCTATAAAGAAAAACCTGCCTCAGGTACTGAAGGCAAGGGTAAGATCAATTTAAATACGATTAAAAAACCTCGTACGGATGATGATCAGTATCGATACAAAAAACCCCCTGTTACACCAGTAGAGCCAGTTAAAAAAACAAGTAATTATAATACCAGAAAAAGTGTTACCAAAACAAGTACGAGAAGCAAAAAAACAGAAACAGTAGTCACTAAACCTGAGCCTCAAGCTAAACCTCAACCTAGACCTGAACCTGTCTATAAAAAAGTTGAAGAAGCCAAAGAAGAGCCTGAAGTTAAAAAATCATCAACTACATCGAATAAAAAAGAGAAAAAAACAGTTATAAAAAACACCAGTATCAAAAAACCTGCTGTCTTGAAGAAATAACATGTCCGCTGAAGAATTAACGCTACAGGAATTTGATCAATCTTTCAGATCCACTCATTCTCTCATAGTGGGAGTTGATGAAGCAGGTAGGGGGCCACTTGCCGGACCGGTAACAGCCGGCGCGGTGATCTTTGATAAAGATCTGGATTTCCATTTGATCAGAGACTCCAAAAAACTCAGCGAAAAACAAAGAGAAGAGGCTTACGAATGGATCGTTGCTCATGCAAAAGCTTGGTCCGTTCATTGTTTAGGTGTTCAGGCAATTAATAAAACGAATATTCTTCAAGCCGCTATGGATGCCATGGTCAAGGCAGTTGAAAAACTAAATTTACCTCAAGCTTATATCTTGATCGATGGCAACAGAGTCCCTGAAGAACTGAAAGCTAAAGGAGAAGCCATAGTTTCCGGCGACAGTCACTCATTTTCCATTGCCGCTGCCTCCATTCTTGCAAAGGTAACGCGGGACAGGATCATGAGGCGCTGGGCGGAGATATATCCTGAGTATAAATTTGAAAAGCATAAAGGCTATGGCACCGGAGATCATATTCGGGCAATATACAAACATTTACCCACACCTATTCATCGTAGATATTTTGCACCGGTCAAGAGTTTTCAATTTCCCTATCCTTTAAGCACCCAAGCACTTGGAAAATGGGGGGAGAACTGGGCAATTTATTATCTTATTTTAAAAGGATATCACTTTATTGAAAGGAATTATCACGGTGGAAATAAGGGTGAAATAGATGTCGTCATGAAAAAGGGGGAACTCTTTGTAATGGTAGAAGTAAAGACTTCGATCACAGAAGATGAATTTCAGGCAGCAGAACGCGTGACCAATGAGAAAATAGAAAAGATGACAGAAGCAACAGATCATTATTTTTATAAATTGAATATGGACGAGTATGATGTTAGATTTGATGCGGTAACTGTTACAGGTACAGATTGGCATACACCCCATATTGAACATTACGAAGATATAATATTTTAATAGGATCATATATGACCAAGAAACAAGAGACAAATCCAAAGAAACAATCCTCTACCGCCGCAACTTCGCCAGAACTACGTCGTGCTAAGGCGGACGACCTAAAGGTCGGAAGCGAGAATATAGAAGACAAAAACCGGAAGCCTAAAAAGAAAAAACGTGAATTTGCAACAAAACGCGATAAGATCAAGTATGAAGTAAAATCGTGGACTATCATTATTCTGGCGGTTTGGATCATTCGCACAATGATCTTTTGCAACTATATTATTCCCACAGGATCTATGGAAAAAACAATGATGACAGGAACCTTCGTCATTGGAAATCAACTTTATTACGGAGCGCAGACACCCCATAAAGTTGCAATTCCTTTTACTCAAATTGGTTTTATGTTGCCTCATGTTAAACTTCCTGCCATTAAAACACCTCAGACTGGCGATATTGTTATTTTTGAATATCCTCAGAACAGGATGTTCGATTATGTTAAGCGCTGCATAGGAACTCCGGGATCCACTCTTGAAATAAGAGACAAACAGGTTTATGTCAATGGTGAACGCTTTGAAGATCCGCCTGAAGCAAATATAAATTATAACAGCATACAAAAAGCCGGCAAGATTAATAATTATATCTGGCCAGCAGGTCATGGTAATCAGGATAATTATCCCCCTTTATATATTCCCAAGAAAGGCGATATCATCAACCTAAATACAGCTAATCCCGAATATGCCTATAATATTCTTCAGCTGGAAAAGCAGAAAGTCGCTTATCGATTTGGTAACTGGTATATTGATGAAAAACGTGCAAGTACTTATCAAGTCAAACAAGATTATTATTTTATGATGGGTGATAACCGCGATAACTCTGCTGATAGTCGTTATTGGGGACTTGTACCTTACAAATATATTAAAGGCAAACCTACTAATGCTCAGTTTTTACTTTGGGATAAAACCTGGAAAAAGGTCTTGGTTATTATCGGTATGATCAGTTTGTTGTTTTACGCCTTTGCCTGGGATTATATTAAAGAGGCTAGAGATAAAAAGAAAAAAGTAAAAAGTAAAAAGTAAAAAAGATAATTGAATAAATAATTCAGGTCTATAAGCAAAAAGCAAAGCTTTTTGCGCCTTATCTCTTAAGTGTTTTGTAGTACTACAGAACCCGGTGGCATGAGCAAAAAGAGATTCACTAAAGGTATAAAGATTAATGGAAATATCTCAGGGGCTCACTTTGTTGGGCCCTTTTTGCTTTATGCAATAATTTGAGATCTAATTAGAAGAAAGCCCTGCCAGCTTGACAACGAAGCGGGTGTTGACATGCCGACGAAAGGCTTTTGTGAGGCGCGATGTAGAACGTCATTCTGAAAATGCTTGCAGAGGCTTGTTCAGAATCTCTGTGAGTATTCTCGCGATAAATACTATTGAAAACCCTTTGCTCACAGAGACCTTGAAATAAATTAGGGTTATTTCCTTTTATCATTTATGAAATAAATGGGAAATTAGAATTTTCTGAGTTAAATTTATCCATGAAAAAAACGATCTCAATTTTTTGGTTCCGACGTGACCTACGTTTGCATGATAATCATGCTCTACACGAGGCTTTGAAAGGCCCTTTCCCTGTCCTTCCAATTTTTATTTTTGATGAGGATATTTTAAAAGACCTCAAAAAGGATGATCCACGTCTTACCTTTATTTATGATCTATTAAAAGAGATCACAATTGCTCTTGAAAAACGATCCTCGGGTTTATATTGTCTCCAAGGGACGGTGATCCAAAGCTTTAAACACCTGATATCAAAATTCAATGTTCATGCAGTATATACTAATGAAGATTATGAACCCTATGCAAGGGAGCGAGATGCTTCTCTTGGCAAATTTCTTGCTGAACAGAAGATAGAATTAAAACTCTATAAAGATCAGGTCATATTTGCAAAAGATGAAGTGCTTAAGCACGATGGTTTGCCTTATACAGTTTTTACACCTTATAAGAATAAATGGAAGTCGGGTTTTTCTCAGAACGAGCTAGAGTATTATGATTGCAGTACAGCTAATTATGCATTTTTACCGAGTTTTTTGCCAGATCTTAAAACCTTGGGTTTTGATCGCTCTACGCTCTTGGTTCGCGACTATGATCTGGAACATATCAATGAATATGCCTCTGTCAGAGATTTTCCTGCTGAAGATAAAACCTCATATTTATCGCCTCATTTACGATTTGGAACTGTAAGTATTCGTGAGCTGGCAAGAAGCCTTTACCAATATGAAACCTTTTTTAGTGAGCTTATTTGGCGAGAATTCTTTATGCAGATATTATATCATTATCCTCATGTGGTTTCGAGGAATTTCCGATCGAAATATGATGGTATTGAATGGCGTAACAATAGTGAAGAATTCGAATCTTGGAAAAAAGGTAAAACCGGTTATCCCTTAGTCGATGCAGGAATGAGACAGCTGAATGAAAGTGGCTATATGCATAATCGTGTCCGTATGATCACAGCGGGATTTCTTTGCAAACATTTGCTAATTGATTGGCGATGGGGAGAAGCTTATTTTGCTGAGAAACTGCTGGATTATGATTTATCCTCCAATAATGGCAACTGGCAATGGGCAGCAGGAACGGGCTGTGATGCTTCACCCTATTTCAGGATATTTAATCCCTATACTCAGCAGAAAAAGTTTGATCCGGATGGAGAATATATTAAGAAATGGCTGCCTGAATTGGGAACACCGGTTTATCCCAAAGCCATTGTCGAACATACTTGGGCACGACAAAGAGCTTTAGATCGTTATAAAAAAGCTATATCACGACTCTGAGTGATGAGATCTAGATCCTAAGCGTGACTGGATGGCATTTTTATAGTCTTCTTTGACCCTGAGAGGGTCACCATGAATAATGATTTTCCAGGCTAAAACTTTGTAGCTCCCGAGGAGCGAAGTGGAGTGTCATTCTGAAAAGGCTCACAGAGTCTCTGCCCCGAAGATTCGAGCTCAGGGTGACGATCTATTTCTGTCAGAAACGGAATGAAATATATCTTGGTATTATTATTTTCTTACATATTGCTTCTTTACATTAATATACTTTAACCCTAAATTATACTTTAAATACCAAAACTAGCAGGGAGAATGACATGGAAAAATTTATGGCTCCACCTTATCGTATTAAAATGGTTGAACCGATTAAAGTGACTACGCGCAAAGAACGTGAAAAATATCTTAAACACGCTTACAACAATTTATTCTTATTACCTTCCGAGGCCGTGTACATTGACCTTTTGACCGATAGTGGCACCGGGGCAATGAGCCATTTCCAGTGGGCAGCTCTTATGCAGGGAGACGAATCTTACGCGGGGAGTAAAAGTTTTTATAGATTGGAAAAAACAGTCAAAGAGATCTCGAATTACAAGTATATGATCCCTGCTCATCAGGGTCGCGGTGCAGAGCAAGTAGTTTTACCACTTTTGGTCCATAAGCCGGGTATGTTTTTCCTTTCTAATATGCATTTTGATACAACGCGTGCTCATGTTGATCTTGCCGGTGCAAAAGCCATAGATTGTGTGACCGACGAATGTTTAGATATCAACACTTATCATCCTTTTAAAGGGAATATGAATATCGAAAAATGTGAACAGCATATAAACGAAAAAGATGCTGAGAATATTGCCGGTATTATTATGACCCTTACCAACAATTCCGCCGGAGGTCAGCCGGTAAGTATGGAAAATTTGAGAGTTGTTTCTAAACTAGCCAAGAAACATGGGATTAAGCTGGTCATTGACGGCGCAAGATTCTCGGAGAACGCTTGCTTTGTAAAGCAACGAGAACA
Source organism: uncultured bacterium (assembly GCA_964572745.1). Taxonomy (GTDB): domain Bacteria; phylum Fidelibacterota; class Fidelibacteria; order Fidelibacterales; family Fidelibacteraceae; genus M50B103. Next base: position 8,390 of record CAZNFT010000009.1, on the reverse strand, counting down.
AGCTTATGCCAATAAAAGTATTGCAGAGATCGCAGAAGAAATGTTTTCACTGGCTGATGTTTTCTTGATGTCGGCTAAGAAAGATGGATTAGTTAATATTGGTGGTATCATTGCCATTAAAGATGATGAAGAATTATATCAGTCTGCTCAGGGAAGAACTGTGCCCTATGAAGGATTTCCGACTTATGGAGGACTTGCCGGACGAGATATGGAAGCTTTGTCAGTTGGTTTGAAAGAGGGAATGGGCGAAGATTATTTAAAGCACAGACTTGATCAAATACGTTATCTTTGTGAAAAACTCCGGGATGCTGGTGTGCCTATTCAATATCCTTCCGGTGGACATGCAATTTTTGTAGATTGTAAAAGTATTTGCCCTCAAATTCCTTTCTATCAATTCCCGGCTCAGAGTGTAGGAAATGAATTATATCTCGAAGCAGGCGTTCGATCTGTTGAAGTTGGTTCATTGCTAATAGGACGAGATGGCAAAACCGGCCAAAACTTAGAAAGTCCTTTTGAATGGATGCGCCTGGCTATTCCACGCAGAACCTATACTTATGCTCATTTGGATCATGTTGCTGCCGGTGTAATTTCCGTATTTAAAAAGGGTCACACTTTAAAGGGGTTGACTTTTGAATATGAGCCAAAGATTTTACGACATTTTATGGCAAAATTGAAATATATCAGTGAATAGTGATCTGTAATCGGAAAAATCTAAGATCTAATAATATATATCTCATTGTAGATTTCACTTTTTAGACAAAGATGTCAGTCTGAGACCTAAATCCTTAGATGTTATAGGCAGTAGGAAGAAACTAGCACTTAGTAAGCAATAGAATGCTTTTCAAGCGCAGAAAGCTTGTACAAAAATATTAAAACCTAAGATGTAAAACGCTAAACAGAAATCAGTAAACTAGCGAGAATTGTATAAAAGTGAATAGATCTCAACCTCAGCCTCAACCTTAATTATATATTCACAATAGATTCTTTCCCTGAGTTTTAGGAGTCGGAATGATAGTAAAGTATAATATTTAGTCTTTTAGTTTTTTCTCTGCAATTTTGCAATATAAAAACCATCACTTTGGTATTCATGTGGTAATAGCTGAAGATCCAATTCATCTTTGTGATCTTTTATTCTAACGCCATGATCATCAAGGTCTTTATAGATAGAGACCATCTCGAATTCCGGATGGTTTTTTAAGAAATTTTGTATTTGAATATTGTTTTCTTGCGGGATGATAGAACAGGTAGCATAGACAAGATATCCACCTTTTCGGACTAAGTGAGCATTATCTTTAAGTATTTTTGCTTGTTCCTGGATATATGCTTTGAGTCTGTTTTCTGTTAATTCCCATTTTCTGTCAGGATGGCGCCCGTAAACACCTGTACCTGAACAAGGAGCATCAATAAGCAGAATATCAGCTTTTTCTTTATATATTTTCCTGATCTTTTCAAGAGGAATTAATTTTATTTTACGAAATCCAAGACGCTTAGCTCTGATAATTAATTCTTTTAAGCGATCGGGATATTTATCTGTGGCGATGAGGTTTCCACTGTCTTTTTGAAGTGCAGCTATATGCATGGTTTTTCCACCGGCACCTGCGCAAATATCCATAACAAGATCTTCTTCTTGAGGATTACAAATTAACCCAACAAGTTGTGAACTTTCATCTTGTACATCGAACCATCCCTTCTTGTATGAAATGTCTTGACTGAGATTACGATATTTTTGTAGACGAAGGGCCTCGGGTGATAAATTACCCAGGTAATAGGGCACATTTTCAAGTTTTTCCATTAATTTGGGTGTAGTGACTTTAAAAGTATTAGTGCGTAGGTGAACTCCGGGTGATCTCAATAAAGCCTGTAAAAGAAGTTCAAGTTCTTCTTGATCATGATTGTCTTTAATGTGATCCCAAAGGACATCTGGGATAGAATATTTAATGTTCAATTCTTCGGGATAAATATTTTTGTATTCGTGCTCAGCAAAGTATTTTGAAATTGTATCTTCGATTTTAAATGATACATCTTTACAAAGCTCGGGAAAGCTTCGCTTAAAAGCATGAACAGTTAATAATTCAGGTGAAAGATCTAGTCCTTGCGGATTATCTTTTCCACTTATTTGCCAGGTATATAAACGCAGGTTTTTTATCATGTTAAAGAATAATTCTTCAATAAAACGCCTGTCCTTAGAACCTAAATATTTCCTTTCGGCAAAATACTGTCGTTTTATCCTATCCGCAGCTCTTTCTATAAGCTCTTTGTTATACCAGAGTGAAAAAAGTTCGCTGGTATGATTTAATAATAAGGGTATGTTTTTCATGTTTTATTTATATCCATTTTTTTAAGTTTCCCGGTCTGTCAAAAAACGACTGATAGCAATAAACATAACAAGCTGATAGAGCCAATTAATATTTACAGCTTCCACCTTTATCCGAATTTATAAGCTTTTGTTCCTGTTTCAAATAAGAAATAAGCATAAATAAAGGGCTAAGACTTGTATTTTTTATGATTGTACATGGATTTTAGACAAAAGGGAGAGATATGCCTTTTTGAGCCTTTTCCTTTTTTGCTTTCTAGTGAAAGCTTTTCTTCTTATAATTCGCTATGGAAAAAAACCTAAAATATTTTATCACTATTCTGCTGATCTTACTTTTGCTCAGTGCCTGCAGTTCGCCCCGCAGAAATGAAGTGATCTATCGTTTTATCCCTCAGGAAAATGCTATTAGTATTGATTCTTTAAAAGTTAATTTGCTGGATACTAAAGGATTGGAAATGTTAGCCATGTATCCTGATTCAGATATAGTAATCATACATTACGATCGTTTTCAGAGTCATTATAACCTTATAGAAAAATGTTTTGAAGCGAATGGCTATAAATTTGAATTGCTGAAAAAAAGTCCTCTAGAGGAAATTGAATAAATGGCGAAGAAAATTAAAGCAATAGGATTGTTGTCCGGTGGTCTTGATTCAGTTCTTGCAGCTGCTTTGATCAGAGACCAGGGGATAGAGGTCACAGGTCTATTGATCAGGACCGGTTTTACCGATCATAAAGAAATTTCCGATGATGGTAAACGCAGTGTAGAATCTACTGCTAAAGCTTTAGGTATAAAATTTCGCATAGAAAATATTCAGGACGAATATTGGCAAACTCTCTTATATCCAAAATATGGCTATGGTAAAAACGTTAATCCCTGTCTTGATTGTCATTTACACATGTTGAATGTCGCGGCCAGAGTGATGCAAGAAGAAGGTGCAGATTTTGTTTTTACCGGAGAAGTTATTGGTCAGCGCCCTAAAAGTCAGTTAGCTCACCAAATGAAGATATCATTGCAAGAAAGTGGTATTGAAGGCAGATTATTAAGACCTCTTTCGGCTTTAAGACTGGAACCCACTATTCCGGAAATCGAGGGCTGGGTTGACAGAGATAAATTAAAAGGTTTTGAAGGACGGGGACGGAAGCCACAACTTGAGCTGGCTAAAGAATTAGGTGTAGAAGATCTTGCAGTTGCCGCCGGAGGAAATTGTTATCTTGTTATTCCCGAGTATAGTGCAAGATTTAAAGATCTTTTAAAATATAATGGTAAAGATAATTTCCCTAAAGAAGATGCTCCTCTTCTAAAAATGGGTAGGCATTTTAGAATATCGGAAAACGCAAAATTAGTTATTTCCCGGGATGAATCAGAATATCATTTATTCCAAGCCTATAGAAAAGGTCGATATTATTTTGAGTTAGTGGATGTGATCGGTGGAGTTGCAATAGGGTCAGGAAATTTCAGCGAGAAGGATCTTGAACTTTCTGCAGCCTTATTAGCAAGATATTCTAAGTCCAAAGCGGGTGATGAAGTTAAAGTGAATATCAGTAAAGATGGCGAGCAAAAAGAGCTATTTGTATCCACACTTGCTTCAGAAGATCCTATTATAGAAAAAACGCTTATTAATAGATGAATAAGGTCTATTTCAGGAACTATTTTTTAAGATTTTCATTTGATTAAGGCTAATAAATCAATTAGCTTACTGAGCTTTAGGAAGATGCATAGGCAGCTTCTTTTTTATATTGTCTTTTATTGAGGAGAGTATGTTAGAATCAATACAAAAAGAGATAGAAAATGTTATCAATGGTTTCAATTGGGTTATGCCTAATTTTACTGTTGAACATCCTCGTAAAATTAATTTTGGGCATGCTTCATCAAATATTGCTTTAACTCTGGCAAAACAGTTAAGACGCAGACCTGCAGACATTGCGCAGGAAATTGTTGAAGCCCTGGATGGCAAGATCGATCATGTTGAAAAGATCGAGGTGGTCAATCCCGGATTTATAAATATCTTTTTTGAAGTGTCTTATTTTCAGTCTTTTATTCCGCGGATCAGAGAAGAGAAACAAGATTTTCGAAAATCAGGTATTGGTAAAGGTAAAAGAATACAAGTAGAGTTCGTTTCTGCAAATCCAACAGGTCCACTGACAATTGGTCATGGGCGTCAGGCTGTATTAGGTGATGCTATCTCAAGAATTCTTGAATGGCATGATTATGAGCTTACCCGCGAATATTATTTTAATGATGCCGGCAAGCAGATGAGGATGCTGGGTTTATCCGTTCTTGCAAGATACAATGAAATTCTTGGGAAAGAACTTGAGATTCCAGAGGGTGGCTATGAAGGTTTGTATATTGTCGATATAGCCGAAGATTTCAGAAAAGAATTTGGCGATGATAAAAATGAAGATGATTTGGATCTTTTCATAGAATTTGCATCACAGGCGATCTTTATTACAATACAAGATACTTTAAAACGTCTTGGCATTGAGCATGATGTCTATTTTAACGAAAAAGATCTTTATGCAACAGGTAAGATCAAAGATGTGCTTTCTATTTTGAAAGAGAGAGGTCATACGTACGAAGAAGATAATGCTACATGGTTTAAAGCAAGTGAATTTGGTGCTGAAAAAGACCGTGTTCTTGTTAAAAATACAGGTGAGCCTACTTATCGTTTACCCGATATTGCTTATCATCGTGAAAAGATCAAGAGAGGCTTTGATCTGATCATTGATATTTTTGGAGCTGATCACCATGCTACATATCCGGATGTTAAGGCCGCTTTGGAAGCGATGGATTATGATACTTCAAATATTCGGGTACTGTTACATCAATTTGTGACCTTGACCCAAGATGGTGAAAAAGTAAAAATGTCAACTCGAAAAGCAAATTTTGTAACCCTTGATGAATTGATGGACCTTGTTGGGATAGATGTGGTTCGTTATTTTTACATTATGCGTTCAATGGATTCACATTTGAATTTTGATTTGGCTTTAGCTCAAAAGCAGAGTGATGAAAATCCTGTTTTTTATTTACAATATGCCCACGCCCGGATCTTTAATATTTTGAAACATAGTTCGGAGAAGGGAATTGATACATACGAAGATGCTGATCTTAGCTTATTAAAAGAAGATGAAATTATTTCTTTGATAGAGACTATGCTGGAATTCTCCGAAATAATGGAGCTCTGCAGAAAAAGTTTGGAACCCATGCATTTAGCGAATTATTTATATAGATTGGCTACATCATTCCATAAATTTTATTCTATACATAGAGTTGTGAGTGATGATATTCCTCTCTCGAAAGCCAGATTACAATTAATCGATGCCGTAAGAATTATTTTGGCAAACGGTTTGAATATTCTTGGAGTAAATGCTCCTGAAAGGATGTAAAAAGGATCCCTGATGAGAAGACCCTTATTATTTTTTGTTTTATTGTTATCGATGATCTTTGTTTCTTGTTTTTCCACAAGTCAAGAAGTGCTAAAAGACCCTAAAAAAAAATCAGCTAAAGAACCGGAAAATCTATCTGAAGAAATTCTTGTGCCCGAGATAATATCGGATGCTATCACGACAACCATTATTCCTGTTGAAGAAGAATTAGAAGTAGAAACGGGTTTTGATAAATATATGACTCAGGCAAAGGTTCATTATGTTGATGCCTTGATCGCAGATCAAGAAGACGATGAGTCTGAGCTCGAATTTCAATTGACAATTGTTTTTGATCTATTATCCAAAATTGAATCTTATAATAATATGGATGAGATCCAGTATGATGCTTTTAAGGAATTCACCTCTCAGATCCAGGATAAATTTGAAGATTATTCACCTGCTGTGGCTGAGCTTCATGAGCAATTTACCTTATCCGATCTAAAAGAAGCAATGAGTACTATCACCGATGACCACTTTAATGGTGAAGAAAATAAGAGAGATTATATTGTTCTGGAAGATCGTGACGGACATGTGCCTATTATTATCAATTCCCGCGTAGAATCAGCGATGAAATTATTCAAAGAAAAACGTCGTGGAGATCTTCAGCGATGGATAAAGACAAAAGCTAAATACGAGCGTTTATTCCGTAAAATACTAAGAGAACACGGTGTACCTGAAGAATTTATTTATTTAAGCATGGTCGAAAGTGAGATGAGGACCGACGCACTTTCACGTGTAGGCGCAATGGGACAGTGGCAATTCATGGATTTTACTGCCAAGTCTTTTGGTTTAAGATATGACTATTGGGTAGATGAAAGAAAAGATCCTATCAAAGCGACAGAAGCAGCAGCAAGGTATTTTTTATATTTATATGAAGAATTCCAGGATTGGTATTTAGTGATGGCTGCTTACAATGCCGGCGAAGGTCGCGTCGGGCGTTCAATTCGCTATGAACATACACGGGATTATTGGAAATTAACGACACTCCCTAAAGCAACGCGTAAGTATGTGCCATATATTATGGCGGTTGCTGCAATTTCTATGGAACCGGAAAAACACGGCTTTAAAGATTATAAACCACAGCCAATCTGGGGTGATTTCGATACTTTAACTCTTGACCAGAGTTACGAGCTAGAAAAGATCGCACGCGTTTGTGGTATTTCTTTTAATCAATTAAGAGAAATAAATCCAGAATTAAGAAAATTTAATACACCGGCTTATAATTATGTTATCAGACTACCCAAGGGTAAACGCTCTGTTCTTGAACAGGAGATAAAGGTAATGGAGGCAGCACCTACACATGTTGTCTATAAGGTAAAATCCGGTGACACACTTTCTGAGATCGCTATGAAATACGGTATGAGTGTTCAGGATGTTGTAAAGGCAAATAAATTGTCGAGTGTATCCAGGATCTATATCGGTCAAAAGCTGATCCTACCACAAGGAGGTACATCATATCTGACTTCAGGGTCAAATTATAAAAAAACAACAACAACAGCTACAGCAAAAGGCAAGCCGGATCTTTCAGCCTCTCACAGAAAGATCATTTATTCGGTTAAAGCAGGCGATACACTTGGAGATATCGCAGAAATTTATGATACCAGGGCTTCAAGGATCCGGGTATGGAATGGTTTGCAATACGGCGAATTTATCCACCCCAACCAAAAGTTGACAATTTGGGTGCCCAAGGGTAATTCCTATCAAACAATTGCCCAGTATTATACAGTCAAACATGGTGATTCTTTCGAAAAAATAGCTAAAAACTTTGGCTTAAGTAAGGGAGAATTACAGAAACTAAATCCCAGCATGAATTATTCTAAAATTTATCCCGGAGATAAGATCAGAATACAATAAAAATTCTTGCATAAACTTTTAAAAAAAACTATCTTACACAACTATGAGAAAATCAGACATTATAAAAGAAATATCATCGCAAACAGGCTTAACCCAGGTTGAGACAGAAGCGGTTATTGAAGGCTTTATTACTGTTGTAAGTGAAGCTTTAATCCAGGGTGAACGAGTGGACCTTCGTGGTTTTGGTAATTTCATCCTAAAGACTCGTAAGGCAAAAGCAGCTCGGAATATATGGACCGGTGAAACCGTACATGTTCCCGAGCATTATTTGCCATATTTTAAGGCTTCAGAGTCCTTGAAAAATCGGGTTAACAAGAATCTTAAAAATTTGTAATTGGAGGTAGGTTAATGCCCTGCGGTAAAAAAAAGAAAAAAGGCAAGATCCGTACTCATAAGCGGAAAAAGCGTCTTAGAAAAAATAGACACAAAAAGAAAAAGAATTAATTTTTAAGAGACTGTTTACAGTCTCTTTTTTTATTTGATAGAAAATCAGAAGTCGAAGACGCACCGAAGCCCCGGCGAAGGTGAGCCAGAAGTCAGAATAATGTAGGAGTCGAAAGATGAAGTGGAGAGAGTTTGGCTCAAACTTTTCATAGGAGTTTGGCTCAAACTTTTCACACGAGTTTGGCTCAAACTTTTCACACGAGTTTGGCTCAAACTTTTCACACGAGTTTG